>JAUHZH010000007.1 GCA_030426065.1 Gammaproteobacteria bacterium | reverse complement strand
TACCTTTTAATATGAGGAGCTTGACTTGAGAGGTTTGTTGATCCGTTGCCATATCGTTTAATTCATGTTTTCGGTCAATAAATGAACCAGTTGTTGTTTTTCTTCTTGTGTCAGACCGTGTTGCATTTGCTTTTCACGCAATGTGTTGATTTGCAACTGGCGGTGACGTTTTTGCATGTGTCTGACTAAGTCATTGAACTCATGGGTTTTTTCTTCGTCACTTAGGTGATCATATTGGCGCGCCAAAGGCACCAAATGTTCATAAGCGGCATCATCCCTGAATGACTCAATCAAAGCTGCGGAGCTAATTTGGGGGTTGCGCCTGCAAATTTCAACGATTTTATCAATTAATGCAACCCCTTTGTTGCCAAATGGCGAGAATTTTAAGCCTTCAGGCAATTGTTGGTGGATTTCAGGTGCGTTGACCAGCAGGCTGATGATCTTGCGCACCGGCGATGGGTCGATGCGTTGGGTGGTTTTGTTGCTTGGCTTGACTTGGGTTTGGATGGTTTGTTGTGTCAAGTCTTCTATCCTTTGTACCATCAGTTTTTTGAATGCACCTTTGGGCAATTGGTTGATGGGTTCTTGGGCTTGATGAAACAGTTTGGCGCGGCCATCCAAGGTGTCGGTGTCGATGCCTTTGCTGATCACCTGGATCAAAAATTCAGACAACGGGGTCGCCTGTGCTGCTTGCGCTTTGAATGCATCGTGGCCAAATTCTGAAACGTAACTGTCGGGATCGTGCCCCTGCGGTAAAAACAAAAAGCGGATGGTTTTGTGGTCCAGATACAAGGGCAAAGCGGTGAACAAAGCCTTTTCAGCGGCTTGTCGACCGGCGTTGTCACCGTCAAAACAAAACACCACTTCATCCCACACTTTGAATAGGTTTTTGATGTGGTGAGGTGATGTGGCGGTGCCCAGGGTGGCGACGGCGTTTTTGATCCCATGTTCAAACAGGGCCACCACGTCCATGTATCCTTCGACCACCAGCACATGGCTTTCATCACTGTGTTTTCTTGCCAAATGGTAAGCGTAAAGCTCATGCGATTTGTGAAACAGGGGTGTTTCTGGAGAATTCAGGTATTTGGGTTTTTGCCCTGCTTCAATGGCGCGACCACCAAATGCGATGACCCGAGCCCGACGGTCATGGATGGGGAACATCAGTCGATTCCTGAATTTGTCATACACCTTGCCGCGGTCGTTGCTGGTGGTGAGGCCTGTTTCTGCCAGCTGACCGTGTTCCGAAAAATCGAACCGTTTCATCAAGCCATCCCATTGGTCCAAAGCGTAACCGATTTGGAATGTTTGGGCGGTGGCTGCGGAAACGCCTCGATTTTTGATGTAGTTGATGACCTGATCTTGTCCCTTCAATTGGTGCCTGAAGATGCGGGCTGCTTTTTCGGTGATGGCGAACAGGTTTTTGTGACCTTTTTGTTGGTGACCTTGGGAAATGGGCACTTCAAGCCCTGCCATTTGTGCCAATTCCTGGACGGCATCGACGAAATCAAGTCCCTCGTACTCCATCAAAAAACCAATCGCGGAACCGTTTTTGCCACAGCCGAAGCAGTGAAAAAATTGTTTTTGTTGGCTGACGGTGAAGGAAGGGGTGTTTTCGTTGTGAAAAGGGCACAGCCCAGAATAATCTTTGCCGGCTTTTTTCAGTGACACACGAGAAGACACCACATCGTAAATGTCGATGCGATGAATCAGTTCATCAATGAATTCATTGGGAATGGATGCCAAAGGATTATTCTAGCCAAAAGGCGATTTTATAACATTTTGGCATCGAATGAACAGGTCTTGAAAACCCGCTCATCAAGACAGCAGTTGCTTGACCGCTTGGCTCACCTGGCCCATGTCTGCTTGGCCTGCGATTTGGGCTTTGGCCAATCCCATGACCTTGCCCATGTCTTGCATGCCAGACGCACCGGATTCGGTGATGATGGCTTGGATGATTTCTTTGATGGCAGCTTCACTCAACTGCTCAGGCAAATAATCTTCCAATACAGTGATTTCAGCCAATTCTTTGGCTTGCAAGTCTTCACGACCGGCGTCAGCGTATTGAACAGCGGCGTCCTTGCGCTGTTTGATCATTTTACCAACGATGGACAGGATGTCTTGGTCACTCAGTTCTTTGCGCTCATCCACTTCCACCTGCTTGATGGCAGCGGTGAACATGCGCAAGGTGCCAACTTTTTCTTTTTCCTTGGCTTTCATTGCCTTTTTCATATCGGCCATGATTTGAGCTTTCAATGACATGTGTCTGTCCCGAGTGATGTGCTTTGTGTGAAGCTGGGTATCAATACATTCTGCGTGGAATGCCTTCCTTCGCTACGCGTCTTTGCAAACGCTTAACGGCAGCGGCTTTCTTGCGCTTTCTTTCTTGGGTTGGTTTCTCGTAGTATTGGCGCTTACGTGATTCGGCCAAAACACCTGCTTTTTCACACGCTCTTTTGAAGCGGCGCAAAGCGAAATCAAACGGTTCGTTATCGCGAACTTTTACACTTGGCATTGGTTTATGATCTCCAAATAAAAATATAACCCACCTGAGGTGGGCTGAAAAATAGACCGCGTATTCTAATGGTTTTGTTGATAAATGCAAAGTGTTATCAACTTTTTTTTATGCTCCTGCGACAAACGGTGGATGTGGCATTACAATGCCACCATGAGCAGCGAAATGAAAAATCGATTCGATTTGGTGACGGCACGCATGCAGAATGCGACCAAACAAGGTCACCCACCTCTATTGTTGGCGGTGAGCAAGAAACACAGTGCAGATGCTGTGCGGGCTGCCTTTGCCTTGGGTCAGCGGGCATTTGGTGAAAGCTATGCTCAAGAGGGTGTGGTTAAAATGGCGGCTTTGTCCGACTTGTCCATTGAGTGGCATTTCATTGGCCCCATCCAATCCAATAAAACCAAGTTGATTGCTGAACATTTCGATTGGGTCCAGTCGGTTGACCGCATGAAGGTGTTGCGACGATTGGCTGAACAAAGGCCGATACACCTGCCGCCGCTCAATATATTGTTGCAGCTGAAAGTGGGTGATGAAGCAAGCAAATCGGGTACTTCCGTAGATGACCTTATATTAATGTATCAAACGGCCCAATCGATGCCATCAATTCGGGTGCGAGGATTGATGTGTATTCCACCTCCAAGCCAATCGTTTGATGAGCAGTGTCAGTATTTCAGGCAGGCGCAGTCAGTTTTTGCTCACTGGGCTGATCAAGACGACCAGTTTGATGTGTTGTCGATGGGCATGAGTGGTGACATGGAAGCAGCCATTGCTTGTGGCAGCACCATGGTCAGGATTGGCACCGATTTGTTCGGCGCCAGACCTGAAGTGTAGTATCCAAGTTCAGGACGCTACAATAGATTGATGGCTCTTGTTAAAAAACAGTCCAGTTCATTTTCCACCAATCCAAGAATTCATCAAAATCAATCAAATCATTGTTGTCGGTGTCGATCGTGGCAAAACCGCGTTCGGCATTGTCGTTGGTGGATGCCGGGGCCAGAACCTTGAGCAATTGTTTGAATTCATTCAGATCGATGCTGCCATTGCCGTTTTTGTCAAAGAAATCATAATGGTCTTTGATTTCTGAGATGTCTTCTTTGCTTAACTCTGCCATGGTATCAATGTCGTTAAAAAAACGGTATTATAAGACCCATGGGTGTGGGATTTGTATCTTTTTTAATGTCAATATCAGGGGCTTTTGCTACAATCGCCGCCATTTTTTAAGCGGACATCATCATGGGAATCAAATGTGGCATTGTGGGCTTGCCCAATGTCGGTAAGTCGACTTTGTTCAACGCCTTAACCAAAGCAGAAATTGCGGCGGAAAATTACCCTTTTTGTACCATCGACCCCAACGTCGGTATTGTTGAGGTGCCAGACCCTAGGTTGCAGCAGTTGGCAGACATCGTCAATCCGGAAAAGGTGTTGCCAACCACCATGGAGTTTGTCGACATCGCAGGCCTGGTGGCGGGCGCTTCCAAAGGCGAGGGCTTGGGTAACCAGTTCCTGTCTCACATCCGTGAAACTGATGCCATTGCGCACGTGGCGCGGTGTTTTGAAAACGAAGATGTGGTTCATGTGGATGGCAAGGTGGATCCTTTGTCAGACGTCGAAACCATCAACACCGAATTGGCGCTGGCGGACTTGGAGTCAGCTGAAAAGTCGATGATCAAGAACCAGAAAAAATCTCGATCAGGTGACAAAGACGCTTTGCGTCGTGCCCAAGTGTTGGAAAAAATGGTCGCCCAATTGTCCGATGGTTTGCCATTGCGTGCCTTGGACTTGGCCAGCGATGAATTGGACATCATCAAAGAATTCAACTTCATTACCGCCAAACCCATGATGTACATCGCCAACGTCGATGATTCGGGCTTTGAAGACAATCCGTTGTTGGATAAATTAACGGCCATGGCAGAGAAGGAAGGCGCCATGGTGGTTCCTGTTTGTGCCGCGATTGAAGCCGAAATTGCTTTGTTGGATGATGAGGACAAAGTGGAGTTTTTGGCTGACTTTGGTTTGAAAGAGCCTGGTTTGAATCGTGTCATCCGTGCCGGTTATCAATTATTGGGTCTGCAAACATACTTCACAGCTGGTGTCAAAGAAGTGCGCGCTTGGACGGTCAAACAAGGCGCAACGGCACCGCAAGCGGCGGGTGTGATTCACACCGATTTCGAAAAAGGGTTCATCCGTGCAGAAACCATGGCGTTTGATGATTTCATTGAGTTCAATGGTGAAGCCGGCTGCAAAGAAGCGGGTAAGCTGCGTTTGGAAGGTAAAGAGTACATTGTTAAGGAAGGTGATGTGCTGCACTTCCGTTTCAACGTATAAACGCAGACCTTAATGATAAAAAAATGCCGCTGAATCCAGCGGCATTTTTCGTTCATGGACATGAAGAAAAGAAGGTCACATGCCTTTATTCAAAGCCATCAGCAAAGATCAAATCATCATCCACATCACCCGTGATGCGGTAAATGAATGTTGAGCTGGAACCATAGCTTTGAGATGTGGAGATGTACAGGTTGCCTTCTTCATCTTCTCCGAAACTGGCCACCAAGCCAGTGGCGCCATGGCCGGTCCAATCGGTGGAGGAGCCGCCACCCAAATCATGCAACCAAATTTGGCCGGTACAATAATCTGCATACAGGTAGATGCCCTGAAGGCTGGTCACGGGACCGCGATAGACGTATCCGCCAGTGACGGCACAGCGGCCACCGCCTTGGCTGTATTCGATGATGGGATCAACCATGGGTGGTGGGTTGGCACCACAGTCCGCACCGCCGTTGTAGTTGTGTGCGCCTTCTCGACAATTCCAACCATAATGTTCACCACCGGTACTGTTAGCCGGCTGAAAACTGACTTCTTCCCAGTTGCCTTGCCCCACATCACCGATGTACATGTCACCAGTCAGTCGGTCAAAACTCCAGCGCCAAGGGTTGCGCAAACCATATGACCAAATTTCAGGACAAGCACCCTGGGTGCTGGCGAATGGGTTGTCATTGGGGATGGCGTAATGGCTGGTGTCCTGCGGACAAGCTGGGTCAGAAAATGATCCGGGAGCGGTGTGTTGTGGCGCGTTGTTGTTGTCCACGTCGATGCGCAGCATCTTGCCCAATGCCGAAGCCAAATCTTGAGCACGGTCTTGAGGGTCACCGCCATTGCCGCCGTCACCCATGCCGATATACAAGTAACCGTCTTGACCGAATTGCATGTTGCCACCATTGTGGTTGCCATAATCTTGGATGATGCGCATCATGACCTGAGCCGAATTGGGGTCAGCCACATTGGGGTCATTTTGAGACACCTGATAGCGGGCGACTATGGTGTCGCCTGAATTGGGGGAGGATTTGGTGTAGTTAACGTAAAAGTAACCATTTTGGGTGTAGTTGGGATGAAAGGCCAATCCCAAAAGGCCTTGCTCACCGCAACATTGAACCAGGCCACTGATGTCCAAAAACGGCGTGGCCAGTAAATTGTCGCTGGCGTCTATGATTCGAATGATGCCCTGTTGACCGATGATGAATTTGCGACCAGAACCGTCACCTGCATGTCGTATGCCAACATTGTATGTGGCTGCGGTGACCAGCTCGGTGTCAATGTCACTGGGAATTTGAGCCCAGACTGGTGAACAGATCAGGCTGATCAGTAGTGAAAGTGCTTTTTTCATGGTTGGTTCTGTGATTGAAGACAGAATATCTTAGCAGTTCTGACATAAGATTTTGTTAGCTTGTTCGCATGTTTGTGATAAAATGCTGGCGCCGTTGCATTGTGCGGCGGTATGGGGTTTTGTTGGCGCATTGAAATTTTTTTCTGATTGGGTTTGCAATCAAAAAAAATCTGGTTATAATGTGCCGCCTTTGAGGGTGATTGTGAACCTTCAAAGGGAAAAATATACGCGAATTGGGATGTCGCCAAGTGGCTAAGGCACCAGGTTTTGATCCTGGCATTCGCAGGTTCGAGTCCTGCCATCCCAGCCATATTTATGATGCCCGTTTTGATTCAAAACGGGCATTTTTGTTATCTGAGGCTGGTCAACATGTTCGATCGTGGAATTAGACTTTTTTCTGGTAACGCCAATCCTGCATTGGCCAAGAAAATTGCTGATCATTTAGGGGTTCCTTTGGGTCGCGCCAAAGTGGGTCAATTTTCAGACGGTGAAGTGGCGGTGGAAATCCGCGACAATGTCCGTGGGCAAGACATCTTTTTGATTCAGCCGACGTGTCGTCCCACCGCAGATAACTTCATGGAATTGGTGGTCATGGTGGATGCTTTGAAACGGGCATCGGCCAGAACGGTGACGGCTGTGGTGCCCTATTTTGGTTACGCACGCCAAGACCGCAGGCCCAGGTCCACGCGGGTGCCCATCACAGCCAAAGTGGCGGCCAAGATGATTGCTGCTGTGGGTGTTGATCGCGTCTTGACGGTGGATTTGCACGCCGACCAAATCCAGGGGTTCTTTGACATTCCTGTTGATAATGTGTACGCCTCGCCATTGACTTTGGCGGACATGTGGCAGCGTTATGACAGCCAAGAAGTGGTCATCGTTTCTCCGGACATCGGTGGTGTGGTTCGTGCCAGGGCGATTGCCAAACGCTTGGGTTGTGATTTGGCCATCATCGACAAACGACGCCCCAAGGCCAATGTCGCCACAGTGATGAACATCATTGGTGAGGTGGCCGGTAAAACATGCATCCTGGTTGATGACATGATTGATACGGCAGGGACTTTGTGTGCCGCTGCCAGTGCTTTGAAAGAATGGGAAGCCAAGGATGTGATCGCTTACTGTGTTCATCCTGTGCTGTCTGGCAAAGCCATAGAGAACATTGAAAATTCTGGCTTGACGGAGTTGGTGGTTACAGACACCATTCCACTGAGAGAAGAAGCCGTGAATTGTAAAAAAATTCGCCAGTTGTCGGTGGCCGAAATGTTGGCCGAGACCATCAGGCGCATAGCTAACAGAGAGTCTGTTAGCTCCATGTACATCGATTGATTGAATCGGTGATGAATAACCACTTTGGTCGCAAAAGTGGTGTAACAAAAAATAGGAAGCTATTATGGCATTTTTTAAAGTAAACGCAGAGCTGCGTGAAGACGTTGGGAAAGGTGCGAGCCGCCGCCTTCGCCACGCTGGCTTGGTACCTTGTGTTTTGTACGGGGCAGAGCGTGATCCACGTAACCTGACTTTGAACCACAACGAAGTACTGAAATTGATTGAAGACGAAGCTTTTTTCTCAAGCATCATTGAGTTCACTGCCGATGGCGGTCAGAAGCAAAAAGTGGTCTTGAAAGACATGCAACGTCACCCTGCCAAGCACGTGATCATGCACATGGATTTCATGCGCGTTGATGACAAAACCCAAATCGTCATGCAAGTGCCTTTGCATTTCGAAGGTGCTGAAAAATCACCTGCTGGCAAATCAGCCCGAGTTATTTTGGATTACCAATTGAACGAAGTTGAAATTGCTTGTTTCCCCAAAGACTTGCCTGAGTTCATTTCAGTGGATGTCTCTGCTTTTGAAGCCGGCGACAACTTGCACTTGAGTGACTTGAAATTGCCTGAAGGTGTGACTTTGACTGCATTCACCCATGGTGATGACGATGCCCACAATGCGGTTGTGGTATCAACTTCAATCGTTGGTGAAAAAGCCGAAACCACAGAGGCTCCGGCTGCTGATGCATCGGCTGAAGGTGGTGAAGAAGAAGCTTGATTCTTTGTCACAGCTTGAAACTAAAAAAGGCAGTGCATATACTGCCTTTTTTTGTGGTTACAGTTCCCTCCTGATAAAAAGGGTAAGATGATGAAAGTGATATTTGGCTTGGGTAATCCGGGCAGTAAATACGAAGCCACACGGCACAACGCTGGGTTTTGGTTTGTTGACGCTTTGGCAAAACAGCACGGTGTGTCATTCAAGGCTGAAAAAAAATTCAAAGCAGAAATCGCCACCATCAACCACAACGGTCATAAAATCTGGCTGGTGAAGCCCCAAACTTTCATGAACTGTTCAGGTCAAACCGTGGTTCCATTTTGTCACTTTTATCGACTTGAAGCCAAAGACGTGCTGGTGGCCTATGACGAATTGGATTTACCGGTGGGTGTGGGGCGGATCAAATTAACAGGTGGTCATGGTGGTCACAATGGATTGCGAGACATCATTCCCGGTCTGGGCAAAGATTTTGTTCGCTTGCGCATCGGTATCGGTCGCCCTTTGAGTAAAGGCGACGTGACGCCTTGGGTGTTGGGCAAGCCATCGCCAGATGACAGCATTTCTCTGGATCGTTGCATTGATGATTGCTTGGCGGTGATGGATCAAATGGTGGCTGGGGAGTGGCAAAAAGCCATGAATCAATTACACACCGATCCCATGGTTTGATTGAGGCGTCGGCCGACCAATTCCGTGAATGTGGTCTTGTCTACCAAAAAAGCATCGTGTCCCTGAATGGAGTCTACAATCACCAGCTCACTTTCGCTATCTGAACTGAGCAACAAGGCATGCAGTTCTTTTTGTAAATGGACGGGAAACAAAAGGTCGGTGTGGGCGCCCACAACCAATGCCGATACTAAACCTTTGTCCTTCAGTGGATTCTCACCTGATTTAGCATAGCCATTCCCGTTGAACCAATCCATGGATCGTGACAAATACAAATAACTGATGGGATCGAATTTGTGTATGAACTGATTGGCATGGTGTTCGAGGTAACTTTCAACAGGAAACTCGGTGCCAAATGCTTGGTTGGGCACTTTTTTCAATGACCTGGGGAAGCGCTCATCCCATTCTTTGGCCGACCGGTAACTCAACATGCCTATTTTGCGGGCAAACTTCATGCCTTCTTCTGGCCAAGCGTCAGCAGAGTAATGACCTTCATTGAAGTTCACATCTTTCAAAATGGCTTCCCGTTGTAATGAACGGATGGCGGTGCTGAAAGGGGGTGAAGCCATACCAGAGGCCAAATGAATCAAATGGCGGGTGTAGCCAGGGTGGTTAAGTACCAGGGCCAAAGCCGTCATGCCACCCATCGATGGGCCAATCACGGTGTGTAATTGTTGTATTCCCAAAGACTGACACAGCAAAACAGTCGAATGGGCGATGTCTTCAATGGTCAAATCAGGGAAATCAAATCGGTAAGGTTGGTTCGTTTTGGGATTGGGTGAACAAGGTCCGGTGGAGCCTTTGCATGACCCCAGTGAGCTGGCACAGATAACAAACCATTGATTGGTGTCAATGGCTTTACCTGGGCCGATCATGAATTCCCACCAGCCCGCTGTGTCTTTGGGGCCGTGGCTGGCCGCATGAGAATCCGCTGACAGCCCAGTCAGCAACAGAATGGCGTTGGATTGATCGTCGTTCAACGCACCCCAGGTTTCATACGCCAGCATGGCGTTGCTGATGGTTCCTCCGCGGTGAAAAACGAATGGATCGGGTAGTTTGAACTGTTGTAAATAATTGGCCATCTGTGGATTCCATAAAAAAACGGCCTTGTGGACAAGACCGTTTTAAAATTTTACCAAATTATCTGGCTTTTGTTTAGGTCGTGTTGCGATACCTTCTGATAAAAATGGCTAACGATATACAAATCGCAGCGAACACAAAGCCATAAATGATTTTGCCACTGAACACATTGTGGTACATCGATGACATGATGTCTGAAGGGTCAAAGAGTCCATTGTTGCCACCACCGAGGCGGATGGATTGTAGCAAGTCGGCACGGCTTTCATAAGGTGCCAAAGCATTCAAAAATACGGTGCTCAAGGCCATCATTATGTCTTTCAGGTTCATGAACGCTTGGCCTGAGAAAGTAAACGCAGCCATCCAACCCCTGACCATAAATACCATGGCAGGCACACCCACCGCCCAAATGAAGGGTCGCCTTTTGGCCCAAGCCGAACAAAGTAACAACCAGCCATAAACGGGCAAGGCCCAAATGGCTTGAATTAAACAGCCCATACCAAAAGCTGCCCAATGGCTCAATAAATCTGCATTGGCCCACAGCAAGGTGAATGGGTTGACGCCGTTGAACAACAAAAAGAAGCTGAACAAGATCATGCAAACCAGTTCAGATGCCATCAGGATCACCCAAAAACACAAAGGGGCAACCACCATGGCGGCAGCCACTTTAGACAAAACAGTGCTCAAATCCGATACAGGTAATGACTTCCAAAACAAAATGCTCAAGTCTTTTCGGTCGTCGAACAAACTGCCCAACAAAAAGAAAAACACGACGATGAACAAGACAAAGTGAAACAGCCCTTCCAACCCTGTGAAAAAGATGTTCGTGATGTATGTGATGTCGGTGTTGGTTTGTTCCGTGATTTGTTTCAAATGCTCTATGCCTTCTCCACCGGTGAGTTTGACATTGACGTTCTCAACCAACAGGTAGGCCAGGATCATCATCACCGCGGTGATGATGCCAATGATGATGGGGGTCTTCAGAAAAGCACCGCGGTGCTCCCAGTACTCTCTCATCAATAAGGCTTTGAATGCGTTCATGCGGTTTCCTCCTCTTGCATCAATGCAACAAATAAATCTGACACGGATGGTCTTTGCACTTCACCCAGTGTTTCTAAGTAATCTCGTGAATCCGAGTGGAACAACATGATATGTTTGCCAAACACTTTGCGTTCAGTCAGTGGTTTGGCTGCCAGGGCTTCGTGATAATTGTCGGCCGGCACCATGACTTCAAAATATTGACTGGTCAATTCTTCCATGTTGGCGTCCAAAACGATTTCACCTTCTCGGATGAACACCACGTCGGTCAAAATGTGCTCGATTTCTTCGACCTGATGTGTGGTGATGATGATGGTGCGTTCATGATCGAAATAGTCGTTCAGTAAATTGTCATAAAATTCTTTACGGAACAGAATGTCCAAACCCAAAGTGGGTTCATCTAAAACCAACAATTTGGCATCAATGGACATGACGATGGCCAAATGCAATTGTGCGGTCATGCCTTTAGACAGTTCCTTGACCTTGTGGGTCATTTTGACCTTGGTGTGAGAGAGGAATTCTTTGGCTTTGTCGATGGAAAAATTGGGGTGTGCCATGGCAGTGAATTTCAGTGCTTCAGACACTTTGATCCACTTGGGTAACACCGCCACATCAGCAATGAAACAAATTTCTTTCATCAAATTGGCGCGCTGACGGAATGGATCCATTCCCAATACTTTCAATTCGCCATCACAAGAGTCCAATCCAAGGACTGCTTTTAAAAGGGTGGTTTTGCCGGCACCATTGGGCCCAATCAAGCCCACAATTTTGCCTTTGTCGACGTTTAAATTAACGTTTTTCAGCGCTTGGAATTTTTTGAAGCGCTTGTTCACATTGCTTGCCGATAAAATCGTGCTCATGCATTTCTCCCAATATTCTCTAACGATTGAATCAATGGTTTGGTGTCTAAGTTTAAGTTTTCTATTTTTTTCAGTATATTGGGCCAGGCTTCTTCAAGAAAGGCCGATTGCTCAGCGTCTTTCAATGAATTTTTGGCGCCATTCAAGACGAACATGCCCAAGCCGCGTCTTTTCTCAACCAAGCCTTCATCAACCAGTAATTGCCAAGATTTTGACACGGTCAATGGGTTGAGTTGGTAGTCCATGGCCACTTGTCTGACGGAAGGCAATGCTTCGCCTTCAGACAGGTCGCCTGAAAGAATCATCTCCCGCACTTTGTCTTTGAGCTGAAGATAAATCGGCTCTTTGTCATTCCAATGGAAGCTCATGATGTTACCCTAATTGTGGAATCAATACCTTATATGAATGTTTGATTTGTACAGTTTTTGGTTTGGCTGGTACCTGAATGCACTCGGTATTGGGCTTGTGAACCTGTGGTTCCGGCGCCGATAAGAAATGGCCCAGAGCCACAGAGGAGCCCATCGATAAGACCAAGACGCCTGCTGCCAAGATGTTTTGTTTGAAATGGTTCATGTTAATCACCTGTTGCGTTAGTGTATTACTATACTATAACACCGACACATATTGCAATGTGGTTGTGGCTTCAGGCGTTAAAACGTGACCAATGGCAGGGTCACAGTTTTATGATGTCTTTTGGCTTGGGATGGGCTTGAACAAAAGCAGCGATTGACGATGCCAAATCACCAGGCAATTCGGGTTGCAAATCCATCAAAGGCAGTATGACAAACCACCGCTCGCTGATCAAAGGGTGGGGAATGATCAAGGTGTCGGTGTTCATGTTCACGCCTGGATACAACAAAATGTCAATGTCGATCACCCTTTCATGCCAGCGGTCATTGGCGACGCGACCCATGTCGTGGTACTCAATGTGTTTCAATGCCTTGAGTAGGGCCTCGGGAGGCAGTGTGGTCTGAATGTGTGCCGCGGTGTTGATGAAATCAGGTTGGTCTTCCACTCCCCATGCCGGTGTGCGGTAGCAGGGTGCGGTTTCGATCACGGTCATGTCAGGATGGGCTTCAATCAGTTCCAATGCCCGCTTGATTTGTTGTTTTGGGTGGTTGAGGTTGCTGCCCAACCCCAGGTAAACAGGGTGCCAGGGGTTCACAGCTCAGATGAAGGTTTCTTGCGTTTGATGCGTTTGCCAAAAACCATGCTCTTGATGCCTTCAGGTGACATGGTTTGGATGTTGGTCCAAAATTCAGCTTGCTGTTCAAGTTCAGGCTTGATTTGGGCCCGGAGCAACAAGAAATCATAAGCGGCACGGAAACGGGGGTGGTGGAGGGTGCTGTAAACAGGTTTGCCCCACATTTTCTTGAAGCGCAATTGCAGCAGCCACATTTGCCTGATGCCATTTTGTATGGCCTTGGGTATGGCCAAATGCGGTCGCTGTTGTTCCATCACCAGTGTGGTGGCCGAGTGCAAGGCATCGTGTGGGTTTTTGCCTTGGTTCAAAACGTATTCATAAGCAGGCAAAAATTCAAGCCACAAAACACAAGCAGTCAAAAACACAGGTGTCACTGATTGGTCGTTCTTTAGTCTGTGGTCGGTGTTTTTAAAAGCGCGATAAAGCAGTGACTTGAGTTGTTTTTCTTTTTCTAAAATTCGGGTGGCGTTGGGAAACAAGATGTCAAACAGTTGCAATTCCAGGAGCACATCAAAGGCATGCAACATGTTGCCACAATGGAACAGTTTGACCGCTTCATCAAACAAACGTGCTGTCGGCACGTTTTTCAAATTGTTGCGGTTTTTGATGATGCTTTTTTTCAATGCATCATTCAAGTGCAGCCCCAATTTGGCATGGAAACGAACCGCCCTGAGCATGCGAACGGGGTCTTCTGTGAATCGGTTGTCTGGATTGCCAATCAGGCGCAATTCGCCTTTTTTGATGTCTTCTACGCCGCCGGCATAGTCCAAAATCGTTTGACTCTCGACGTTGTAGTACAGCGCATTGCAGCTGAAATCTCGTCGGATGGCGTCCTCATCAATGTCACCAAAGACATTGTCGCGAATGATTTGCCCTTTCTTAAGGAGCAAGTCTCCAGATGAGCCACCTCGAAAAGTGGCAATTTCATAAACGGCGTTGCCCATGTAGACGTGGGCCAACCTGAAGCGGCGACCAATCAGTCGGCACTTGTTGCGAAAAACCGTTTTGATTTCATCCGGTGTGGCGTTGGTGGCGATGTCAAAATCTTTGGGGTGCAGGCCCAGTAACAAATCGCGCACAGCACCGCCAACCAAGTACGCTTCATAGCCAGCCTGAGTTAAAATATGGATGATTTTTTTGGCGTGGCCGGCAATTTCCTGGTGCGGTAAATGGTGCTCTTTGGCTTCGTATTGAGTCAGTTGCGCTTCGGTCAAGTTCTTTTGTTCCAATTCCTTTCCCTGTAGTATAATGCACCATCAATTCAAATCAAGGAGCAATTGAATGACTTTTGTTGTCACCGAAGCCTGTATCAAGTGTAAATACACGGACTGTGTTGAAGTTTGTCCCGTGGATTGTTTCCACGAAGGCCCTAATTTTTTGGTGATTGACCCAGAAGAATGCATTGATTGTACCTTGTGTGAGCCCGAATGCCCCATCGAGGCGATTTATCCTGAAGACGACCTGCCAGAAGGGCAAGAAAAGTTCATCGCCATCAATGAAGAACTGTCTCAGGTTTGGCCAGTGATCACGGAAATGAAAGAGGCGCCAGCTGATGCCGATGATTGGTCTCAAGTGAAAGACAAGGCCCATTTGTTAGAAAAGGAATGAATCGAATGCAGGGGTAAACCCAGATTAGGGATTCACACCACCCATAAAAAAACCGCTGAATCAGCGGTTTTTTTATGGGTGTTTGTTATTTCAATCACTCTTTGGTTGCGTTCTCAAAGATGTGTGCGAACAAATCATCGACCACATGGGAAGAGGGTGCTTCACCTGCTGGCGTCGTTAAAGTGATCAAGTGACGGCTGTTTTCAATGATGCAGTTCAAGTGGTAATTACCCGATTGGTCTTCGTAGCGACTGCGGGTTGTGAAGACCCTTTTGAAAAAGCCTTCTTCTTTGATTTCGGTGGCAATCGGGTCGCTGTAATTCAATTTAACGACACAATTCTCAGGGTCCTCATCCAGCAAGGTCCAATGTTGACCAAAATCTGCAATCATCAACTCCCATGGGCTGGTTTGGTTGTAGATTTCTATCGTTGGTTTGCCATTCAGGTCGGTGATGACGATGTCTTCACTTTGGCTGCGTTTTTTGGCAAACGCCATGGCAGGTGGACGGTCATTGGGAACGCCGTCATGTGCTTCATCGACGACAGGGATGTCCAAGTTGTTGTTGGTGTTGGGCATGTCACTGTCGTTGGCTGCCGACAGCGTTTTGCTGCTGGATGCGGTCAAGTAGGGTTCTTCTTTGACCATTCTGCTGCAAGCAGAAATCAATGTCAGCAAACTGATGATCGTCCAAGTTTTCAAGTTCATGCGTTGTATTCCTCGCTGATGGCGTCCAATGTGGTCGCGTATGATTGTCCAGATAAATTCATGGTGGTCAAGGGTTTTCTGATGCCTTCTCCAATGATATGGCGAGCCATCATGGCGCTTTTGACAGGGCCAGGATTGGGTTCAGCCGACATCAATTCGTACGTGGTTCTCAAACCCAGATCGGTGGCTTCTGCGTTGGGTTCGTCACCGAATTGCATGGCGTCGCATATGGCTTTGATGGCCTTGGGTCTGACATTGGCCGCGACACTGATGACACCGTCAGCACCACATTTCATGGCTTCAAGGAAACTGTCATCGTCTCCTGACAAAACGGCAAAATCATTCAATTTGGCCAGGGTGGCAATGCGTGACATGTCGGCTTTGGCTTCTTTGACGCCAATGATGTTGGGGTGTTTGGCCAAGGTTTTTGAAGTGGCCGTTTCCATGTCCATGCCGGTTCGACCGGGTACGTTGTAAGTGATGATCGGTAACGGCGAAGCATCGGCAATGGTTTGAAAGTGGTCCACCAAAGCGGCTTGGGTCACACGGATATAATAAGGAGTCACCACCAATACAGCATCTGCACCCAAATGGTGAGCCAATTTGTTCTTGTGGATCACGCTTTCCGGTGCAATGCCCCCGGTTCCAGCAATCACCCAAATGTCGTGGTCTTTGGTGATCTGGACAGCGGTTCGCAACAACTCTTCAAATTCGTGTTCAGCCAGCAGTGCCGACTCACCGGTGGTGCCTGCCACAACAATGGCACACGTACCACA
>JAUHZH010000324.1 GCA_030426065.1 Gammaproteobacteria bacterium | reverse complement strand
AACACACAAACCAGGCAAACAGCAAAAATGCAATGCCCAACAGGATTTGACCCAAGGTCAAGACTTGTGTGTCAGAAATGTGGATGATGGGTTGATTTAAAAATTCCATAACGGTGCTTGCTAACCATGTCGATTTTATTTTAAATAACGTCAATGGAAAGAATCAATCTACAAATCACCAAAAAACAAAACCCCTTTCAAATTGACAGTCCATTTGAACCCGCGGGCGACCAACCCGAAGCGATCAAAACCTTGTCACAAGGATTTGAAGATGGCTTGAAAGCACAAACCTTGCTGGGCGTAACTGGCTCTGGCAAAACCTTCACCATTGCCCACATGATCAACCAGGTGCAAAAAACCACCATGATCATGGCGCACAACAAGACTTTGGCAGCCCAGTTGTACACAGAATTCAAAGCATTCTTTCCCAACAACGCCGTTGAGTATTTCGTTTCCTATTACGACTACTACCAACCGGAAGCCTACGTGCCTGCTTCTGATTTGTACATAGAAAAAGACGCATCGATCAATGAATACATTGAGCAAATGCGCTTGAGTGCCACCAAAGCACTGATGGAACGCGATGACGTCATCATTGTGGCCACGGTATCTGCCATTTACGGTTTGGGTGATCCACAGTCCTATTTGCAAATGCTGATCAATTTAAATGTCGGCGACACCATTGATCAACGCACCTTGCTGCGGCGATTGGCTGAACTGCAATATGGTCGCAATGACGTGGTTCTCGATCGGGGTTCATTCAGAGTTCGGGGCGAAGTGATCGATGTCTTTCCAGCCGATTCTGAAAAACAAGCGGTGCGGATTGAACTGTTTGACGATGAAATTGAACAATTGAGCTTTTTTGACCCCTTGACCGGTGAAGTGATCAGTCGGGAACAAAGCATCAACATTTTCCCCACTTCGCACTACGCCACACCGAGAGAGCGCATCCTCAACGCCATCGGAAACATCAAATTCGAGCTCAAAGAGCGGTTGAAAGTCCTGTATGACGACAACCGCTTGGTCGAAGCACAGCGTTTGGAACAACGCACCATGTACGATTTGGAGATGATGCAAGAATTGGGCTACTGTTCTGGCATTGAAAACTATTCACGCCATTTGACCGGCTTACCCCCCGGTTCGCCACCGCCATGTTTGTTTGATTACCTGCCATCTGATGCGCTGTTGGTGATTGATGAGTCCCATGTCACCATCCCTCAAATCGGTGCCATGTACAAAGGCGACCGGTCACGCAAAGAAAACTTGGTTCGTTTTGGCTTTCGCCTGCCCTGCGCCTTGGACAATCGACCATTGAAATTTGAAGAATGGGAGCAACGCACACCGCGCATGGTTTTTGTCTCAGCCACACCGAGTAAATACGAAGCCGAACACCAAGCACAAGTCGCTGAACAAATCGTCAGACCAACGGGTTTGTTGGATCCCACCATTGATGTGCGACCGGTGGCCACCCAAATTGATGATGTGTTGTCAGAAATCAACCTGAGGATCGCCAAAAACGAGCGGGTGTTGATCACCACCTTGACCAAACGCATGAGTGAGGATTTGACCGATTACCTGACCGACAAAGGCATCAAAGTACGGTACTTGCATTCTGAAATCGAAACCGTTGAACGGGTCGAAATCATCCGCGATTTGCGCCAAGGCGTGTTTGATGTTTTGGTCGGCATCAACCTGTTGCGCGAAGGCCTGGACATGCCTGAGGTGTCTTTGGTGGCCATTCTGGATGCCGATAAACAAGGCTTCCTTCGTTCTGCCAGTTCGCTGATACAAACCATTGGCCGCGCCAGCCGCAATCAGAACGGCATGGCCATCCTCTATGGCGACAAAATCACTGGTGCCATGCAAGCAGCCATTGACGAAACCGAACGCCGCCGCGCAAAACAAGTGGACCACAACAAAAAACACGGCATCACACCGAAATCAGTGGTACGCAAGATCCACGACCTGCAAGAACCCTATCAACAACCAAGTAAAGGTTTGATCAAAGTGGCTGAATCCAAAGCCAGTTACAACCCAGAAAAAGTCAAAGACATCAGCACACTGTTGAGCAAACTTGAGAAACAAATGCAACAACATGCCGCCGAGCTGGAATTTGAAAAAGCTGCCGACATCCGCGACGAAATCGAACGCATCAAACAACAGGTTTTTTGACCTCACGGATATGGAAAGCAAACCATTTAAATACTTGAGAATTGGTGATCAAGCCGGACGCATCCCTGAACTGGACGGGGTTCGGGCTTTGGCCATCGTACTCGTGCTGTTGTACCACTATGCGGTTTTTTACCAAGAAGTGTTCAGGTCGTATTATCGCGGTTTCTTCTCTGAGTCTGCCCAAACGGTGATTCAGAACGGTTGGCTGGGCGTGGATTTGTTTTTTGTCCTGAGTGGTTATTTGATCACCCACCACTTGATGAACAACACCGACCGCATCAAAGAAAAGGCCTTCCTGGCGCAATATGCATTGAAAAGGGTGCTCCGCACTTTTCCTCTGTATTACGCCGTGATGTTTTTGATCATGCTGAATTGGGTGCCTTTTTACTCTAGATCATTTGACGCCAGTGACTTTTGGATTCATGTGTTCTTTTTGCAAGACTATTTGGGATCTGAGTTTTTGATACCCATGTGGTCATTGGCCACTGAGGAAAAGTTCTACTTATTGGCTCCTTTGTTGTTCTTCATCATCAAACCCAAACATTTTAAATTTGCTGCCTGGTTATTGTTGGCTTTGGTGCTGTTCGCATTTGGATTGAAATCATTGTTGATGACCCAAAATGAAACGTTGACCCACTACGATGCGTATTTTTATGCCTACCGAGCACCTTTCCATCATGCGATTTGGTCAATCGTCATGGGGGTTGTTGTTGCTTTGTTTAAACCCAAGCCAGGATCAACAACGCATCCGTGGCTGGTCATGGTTAGCATCGTTTTATTGTTTGCTGTGATCAGCCAGTTCAATCTTTATCGGCCTGAAAGCTGGGCTGGTGCCAATGTGATTCACTGCTTCATTGTGGCGTTGTTTGGTCTGCTGGTCTGGTCAGTCATTCAAGCCTCTGGAGCTGGGTCCTTGGGTTGGCTCCGAACTCGTACACTGAGGATCGTGGCGATTTTGTCTTATGCTCTGTACTTGGGGCATTATTTGACGCTCAGTGGCGTGACCCGATGGGTCAAAAACCATGTGATTTCAGAGACGGCTTGGGCTCATGCTCTGATTTTCATGGGGATTTATTTACTGGCTTCACTCTTGTTGGCG
>JAUHZH010000323.1 GCA_030426065.1 Gammaproteobacteria bacterium | reverse complement strand
AGCGCACCATTTCAGCCGGACTGCTTTGAGCCAGATTGAAAACCAACTGACCTTCGCTGACAGCACCTTTTTTGTCTTTGACAGAGGCCAACAGACGGCCCGATTTTCTGGCCGCAGACAAATAATTTTGCCAATCGGTGTCATCTGCTTCGATGAATGTGACTTTGCTGATGTGTTCCCATGGCAGAACCACCCGGCCTCTGTGAGTGGTTTCAATGTACAAGCCCCGGTTGCTGTCATCAACGTCATTGGTGCCAGACATCATTTTCTCTGTCCCGTCTTTCATCAAAAACAGCGATGCATTGTCTTTACGCTGTATCGATTGGATGTCTCCAATGGCCACACTGATCTCACCTTCACGGGGGTTGTTTTGATCGGTGCCTTCCAAAGTTTCATGGACAAATCGCTCATCCCTGTCCCATTGAATCCTGCCCTTGAAGTTACCTTGGCTGCTCTCAATTTCAGCATAAACACCTTGATTGGGACCCACCCGAGTGGCCGTTGTGGTATCGAAATCAACCTGCTTGATTTGGTTCATTCGGAACTGCGAAACACTGCCATTGTCCTTGTTGACCAACACTTTGGCTGTCAAGTCATTGGATCCCTCATGGGTAAAGAACTCATCACCGTTATGAAGTGTCACCCAAAGCCCTTGGTGGCCTTTGACTGATTTAGGCGTTAAGGTTTTGATGGCGGCAAATGGCAAAGTGAAATCGGGTTCATCGATGTCTTCAGCAAATAAGGAACTCAGTTCAACTTGAAATGACAACAGGTCTAATTTGGGACCTTTCTGGCCGTCTTCAATCGCGTCTTTGACATCATCACTCAAGGCATCATAGCCTGAAATATCACTCTTCTCTCCATTGAAATGATCACTCCAGAACGTCTCTTCATCTTCATCCCAACGAATCAAACCGGAATGAGTTTCGCCATTGTTCAATGTCACCGAGCCGTGAATGTATTGATTGGCGGATGTCAAAGTTGTTATGGCAAAGAGAACCATCCCGACAAATATCTGCTTCATTTAAATTTCCAAAGGTTTCAATACCAATGATTTTGACACGAAACATCGGAAAATGAAATAGCCCAATGGCCACGATAAAAAGCGCAGAAGAGTAAGGGCCCGTTGAAATAAATTCAATTCAGTGGATCAACCCTTCAAACTAAAACACACAATGTACTTTATCGAGGGTAGGCTATAACGACAGCAAAGCCAATGAATCCACGACATCTCCAAATTCAGTGCATCACTCCCGTCTGAATTTCAAAGGGAGACTTAAATATCAAATCCACAAAAGGTTCACAAGTGATCACAACGCCGTCATGGGGTGCACCTTGGATGGTGCCTGTGTTTCGGCTCGTTTGGCAGGTTTGTGGCGGGTTGTTGGGCTGGTTTTTGATGGTCACTTCGAAGATGTGCTGATCACGTACACCGGGACTGAAGGTGAAAGAACCATCTGCTGTAATCATCAAATCTTCAGATTCAGGGCCAATCCGCAAGGCGAGGTTGTTGCCTGGCTCCAGGCCACTGACCGTGCCGCTGACTTCGAAGCTTTTGTTTTTACATACCAGCTCTCGACTGTCAGGATTGGTTCCGGCGAAGCCGGGTATGGAACGGAAAAAACAGACCTGTTGTGGTGCCCCAGCTTGACCGCTGTTGACTTGATCAATGTTGACAGTAAATTGTTCATAATAATCATAGGGTCCTGCCAAGGTGTACACCCCGTCGGCATCAATCAGGTAATCGTTGCCTTTATCATCGCTGATCATCACTTCGGTATCGGCGGCCAAACCGTGGGCGGTAAAATATGGTTGGAAAGAGCTTTTCGGGTAGTAAGCACTGATGCTGTTACCCATGGGATGAAAGGTTTGTCCAAAATTAACCCAACGACCGCCCCAAATCAAGGCCACTGTGTCTGCCCAAACCATGGTGAATCTGCTGTCCCTCAAAAACCGAATAGAAGCGTCAGGCAGGGTACTGGCCCAACTGTCAGTGGTCGGATTGTAACGGCCACCGCCGCCGGCATAATCACTGTTGAGTTCACCACCCCAAGTGATGATTTCTTCACCGGTCCAAACGCTTTTTAATCCTGTGGATGGTTGGGGTGCATTGTTTTGGCTCATCGGTCGCCAGATACCTGTTTCGGGGTTGTAAAGTTCGCCAGTGTTGGTGCCTGTGCCGGAATGGTAACCGCGGCCACCATACACCAGCAATTCGCTACCAGTCCAGACCGTACCTGTTTCCAATACTTTGGGCTCATGGTTGGTGTTGGTGCCGATAGGAAACCATTGGTCAAGGTCAGGGTAATAGAGGACGCCATGCGGATGGTCGCCGTCAATGCGTCCACTGACATAGAGTTCAGTACCGGTCCAGGCCCATCCGTTGAAACCCATGTGATCTTTGGGCGCACTGACTTCGTTGATCGGTGTCCATGAATCACTGCCAACATCGTAGATCGCACCATCGATGTAGGCCGGAGAATTGGTTGCATACAATACCAACATTTGACCATCCATCCATGCCGTCAATGGTACGGTAACCAGGCCATTGCCATCTGGCGCACCATTGGGGTTGATGACTTGCCAACTGTCAGTCACAGGGTCATAGCGCGCACCGTCATGGTGAATCTCATCCCAGTCCGAACCGCCATGGACAATCATTTCACTGCCGGTCCAAAGCGCTTTATGAAACTCCCTGCCGGCCAGCGGCACATCGGGATTGATGTCCGACCAAACGTGGGTGATGGGGTCGAAACGGTGGCCTTCTGTGCTGAAAGGCACTGTGCCAATGGAGGCATATCGATAATTGTGACCACCCCAGAGAATCATTTCCGCTCCTGTCCAGACAGCCGCGGCATCGGTTTTGTTGTGTTGTGGGGCCTGGTGTCGAATCGTACGCCAAGTGTCGGTGTCGGGGTTGTACATAAAGCCGTCACTGAACACCGTTTTTGCGGTTGTCATACTGCCATGATCGCCATGATACTCTTTGATTCCTGTGCCACCCCAAAGCATGACTTCAGTTCCTGTCCAAACCAATGAAAAATTTTCCCTGCCTGATGGTTGACCAGCGGTTTCTATCAGTTCCCAACTGTCAGCTTCCACATCATAAATCGCACCATAGGCGTTTCCAAATCCATCTTGTATGCCCCAAGCAAACACGCGGTCCCCCAGACTGACAATCTTCGTATCTTCACGAAGATTTATCGACATCGGTTCCAGGCTCAACCATTCATCATCCTCTGGGTTGTAGATGTCATACAATACCCCACTG
>JAUHZH010000322.1 GCA_030426065.1 Gammaproteobacteria bacterium | reverse complement strand
ACTGACGTTGCATTGCAGTGCCTGTTCATGGTGTTCCAAATGAACCCACAGTTGTCCTTTGGCTTTGTGACATTGCAGTGCTTTGAATGGCGCCCGGTACTGGACATAGGCAGTCATCAATTCCTGATCAGAAACCCCTTTGCGGCGGTGCTTGAAGGTGTTTTTAAGCCATTGTGTCAAGTCGTATTTTTCGTCATCATGGCAACTGTAGCCGTGGTGATTGATGATGCTTTGGGCGTGGTTGCTGCCACTCAATGGGCCGAACAAAAAGCTGATCTTTTGGCCGACAGATTCCGGCGGGAAGGGCTGGTAAATGTGTGGATTCTTCAAAATGGCATTGGTGTGGCCACCTGATGAATGTTTGGCTGCATTTTCTCCCGTGATGGGCCAATGGGGTTGCCTGGGCAACATGTGTTCGGCGACGAAATCAGACAGTTTGACCAAGCCTTGGGTTTTGGCCTTGGACTCAACGCCGATGGATGGGCCAAATGTCCGCAAAGCCATGATGCATTGTTCCAAAGCGGCATTGCCTGCACGTTCGCCTATGCCATTGAAGCACCCTTCAATTTGTGTGGCTGGACCGTGTTCGATGGCATGGAGGCTGTTACTGACAGCCAAACCAAAGTCGTTGTGGCAATGAACAGACCAGGTCACTGGGTGGTTGGGCAATTGTCGCTTGAGCCATTGGGCATGTTGGTCCATGTGGTTGACAAAGTAATCTTTACCCTGCCAAGGACTGGCGCGCCCAATGGTGTCTGGACAGTTGATGATGGAGGCACCGGATTCCACAGCAGCCAACAGCAAGTCACTGACAAAATCAAAGTTACTGCCCATTTGAGAATAAGCCTCTGGGCTGAACTGCACTTCAAAGCCTGCTTGACTCGCAGTGTTGATGAGCTTGGCAGTGGTGTCAATCAAAGTGTCGTACTGGGTGGCCAAGCGACCCAGTGAAGCAGCCATCAACTCAGGTGCCACAGGTAAGTACAAATGCACCCGGGCTTGGCCTGTGGGCAGCAGCGGTGCCAAGGCCTCCATGGTTCTTTCGTTTTGTTCTGCCTTTAATTGCGCCAGAGCAGCCACTTGTGTTCGGCTGCCTTTCAGTGCCTCGGCAATGTCTCTGACCATGCGAAAGTCTTCATCGCTGGCACTGGGGAAACCCGCTTCCAACACATCGATGTGTGTTTCAGCGGCCAGTTGGGCATATTTCAGGTTGGCTTCGTAAGACATGCCGGCGCCAGGACATTGCTGGCCATCTCGCAATGTGGTGTCGAAAATGTGTATCTGTTTCATGGTTTTTTACCCTTCAACGCCGCTGATTGCGACGATTCATAGATTCTTAAAGCGCAAGCGCACACGTCAATCCATCGATCACGGATTGAATTCAAGGGCTTGGCGATTGAGGATGTCATTTGCTTGATTCAGCAGCAATGACAGGAAATCAAAGACTCAGTAAGTTAATGATGGGTAATAAGTAAAGTAAATTTGCAGGACGCAGATTGGATTGAGGTGGTGTTTGTTTTGGGGCGGCGCAGACCCGCTCCCAGGGTGGTACGTTGTACATGATTGTCTCTCCCGGTTAATAAAATATGACTGCGAAACCACAGCCAAGCCCCAAGTTGAGCGCAACACAGCGACGAAATCCAGAAAAAACCATATGACTGTTTGTTATATGATTTTTTTCCTCAATCGGTTGACTTCGTTTTGTCAGCTGCGCAACATAGGCACCCTATCAACAACTTTTTACACAACATGTCTTTCAACTCAGTCGTCATTATTGTCGTCATTTTGGTCATTTTATTGGTCATATATGACTATGGGCGGTGAGAAAAAAATTACAAATATTGAAAAAGCCCTTCTCACCAAGAAGGGCTTTTTTTTTGGTTCAGATATAAGCAATGGGAGTGGCCAGATGTATTACGACGAGAACACAGTGGTTTATTTAGATGGCGAGTGGCAAAAAGCCAAAAACGCCAAAGCGGGGTTGTATCAGCAATCATTTCATTATGGCAACGGTGTCTTTGAAGGCATCAGAAGCTACCAAACAGCACAAGGGCCAAAAATTTGGCAGGCCGAAGCGCACTATGAACGGTTGTTGTATTCTGCCAAGCGCATGCACCTGTCCTTGGACTATGACGTGGCCACTTTGATTAAGCTGACACAAATCTTGTTGGAAAAAAACCAATTGGGCAATGCCTACATCAGGCCTTTGGTGTATACCAGTGAAAACATGGGTCTGGGAACAGAATCCGAAGCGCATCTGTTCATCTGCGCTTGGGACTGGGGGCAGTATTTTGAGCAGAAAGGCTTGTATTTGGTCACTTCGGATTATTCGCGGCCTGACCCGGCATCCTGTCATGTGGAAGCCAAGGTCACCGGTCATTATGCCAACTCCATTTTGGCCATGAAAGCGGCGCAAAATGCGGGCTATGATGACGCCTTGTTGCTGGATAAAAATGGCCATGTGGCAGAAGCCACAGGCGCCAATGTGTTTGTAGAATCCAAGGGACGCTTGTTGACGCCTGCCAAAGGTCATTTGTTGCCTGGCATCACCCGCCAAGTCGTGATTGACTTGGCAAGATCCCAAGGCATTGAAGTGGAAGAATGCACCCTCACTCGCGAGGACGTGCTCCAAGCCGATGCCGTATTTTTGACAGGAACGGCTGTAGAAATCAAAGGGGTGGCTTCATTGGATGGTCATCATTTTCCTTTGCCTTGGGATGCATCCTTGGGTGCCCAACTGGATCAACTGTTCCAGAAACAAGTGAGGGCCGCCTGATGTACAGTGAATCACAGGGCCACAACCTCCATTCGCGCCAAATCACACAGAATGACGAGTTGCCAGCCGCCCAAGCCATGCTGCATGCCATTGGTTTGAGCCATGAACAGCAACAGTTGCCTTTCATTGGCATCGCCTCCACTGGATATGAGGGCAACCCGTGCAACATGCACTTGAACCAATTGGCGGCTCAAGTCAAATCCGCCATCCCAACCAACCTGGCCAACGGATTGATTTTCCACAGCATGGCGGTGTCTGATGGCATATCCATGGGCACGGAAGGGATGCGGTATTCCTTGCCTTCACGTGACTTGATTGCCGATTCAATCGAATCCGTCGTGGCTGCGATGCACTACGATGCCTTGGTGACCGTGGTCGGCTGCGATAAAAACCTGCCTGGGGCGGTGATGGCGATGCTGCGCTTGAATCGGCCAGCTGTTTTGCTTTACGGTGGCAGCATCGCATCGGGATGTCACAAAGGCCAACCTTTGGATGTG
>JAUHZH010000321.1 GCA_030426065.1 Gammaproteobacteria bacterium | reverse complement strand
CAGGCCCGATGCCATCATTGCCACAGGCCGTTCGGATTTTCCCAACCAGGTCAACAACGTTTTGTGTTTCCCCTACATCTTCCGGGGCGCTTTGGACGTTGGTGCCACCATCGTCAATGACGAGATGAAAGCCGCTTGTGTCCACGCATTGGCGGAACTGGCACAAATGGAAGTGTCGGAAGTGTCTGCCAAGGCCTATGGCGGCAAAGAACTGAAATTTGGACGCGAGTATTTGATTCCCCAACCTTTCGATCCCCGCATTTTGTTGCATGTGGCACCGGCTGTGGCCCAAGCGGCGATGGATTCAGGTGTTGCCAGTCGCCACATTGAAAGTCTCGATGCCTACCGCCACAAATTGAGCGAGTTTGTTTACCAAAGTGGTTTGTTGATGCGCCCCATCTTTGACGCCGCACGCAAGGATCCCAAACGCGTGGTCTTGGCTGAAGGTGAAGACGAACGTGTGTTGCGCGCGGTGCAAACGGTCAACAGCGACGGTTTGGCGCAACCGATTTTGATCGGCCGCCCCAGCGTCGTCGAAGCACGGATCAAAAAAATCGGCTTGAACTTGGAAATTGGTCGTGACTTTGAACTGGTCAATCCACAAGATGACCCCCGATTCAAAGACTATTGGATGCTTTACCACCGCATCATGGAACGCCAAGGCATCACACCAGAAATTGCCAAAGCGGTGGTGCGCACCCGCCCAACCGTGATTGCGGCCCTGATGGTCAAAAAAGGCGAAGCCGATGCGATGCTGGCGGGTTTGACCGGACGTTACCCCAAGGTGTTGCAACACATCATTGATGTGATTGGCCTGAAAAATGGCACACCGGCATCATTGAGTGCCGTGGCCACCGACATGGGCAATTACTTCATCACAGACACCAACGTCAGTGCCGAACCCAGCAGCGACGAAATCGTTGCCATGGCGCAAAATGCCGCTGAATTGGTCAAGGCTTTCGGTAAAACACCGCGGGTGGCGCTGATGTCCTATTCAAACTTTGGTTCACGCCAAGGCGAAAGCCCACAAAAAATGCGCCAAGCCTTTGATAAATTGCGCGAGGTGGCTCCTGATTTGGCCGTGGAAGGCGAAATGGATGCCGAATACGCCTTGTTGCCCAACATCCGGGCACAGGTCTTTCCCAATTCACAATTCAACCAAAGGGCCAACCTGCTGGTGATGCCCAATTTGGACACTGCCACAACAGCGCTCAACATGATAAGATATTTTTCCGGCGGCGTGACCGTGGGACCGATATTGATGGGCACAAAACAACCCGCGCACGTATTGAACCCATCCTCATCCGTCAGAAGAATCATCAACATGGTGGCGATTGCCACTGTGGATGCCCAACAGGCACAGGAAGTAAACCATGACTAACATCAAGACACAACAAGACTTAGATCCGATCGAAACACAAGAGTGGTTGGATGCCTTGACGGCAGTGATCAACGAAGAAGGCCCAGAACGCGCCCACTTTTTGATCGAACAATTGATTGATTTGAACCGCCGCTCGGGTGGACATTTGCCGTACCAGGCCACCACTGCATACCTGAACACCATCCCTGTCGGCGAACAAAAACCTTCGCCCGGCAACAATGAGCTGGAAACACGCATCCGTGCCATCATCCGATGGAATGCCATGGCCATGGTGGTTCGAGCCAACCGGAGACCGGGTGCTTTGGGCGGTCACATCGCCTCTTTTGCCTCGGCTGCCACCATTTACGACGTCGGTTTCAACCATTTTTTCCGTGGCTCAGACCATGCCTCAGGTGGTGATTTGATGTATGTTCAAGGCCACAGTGCACCGGGTTTTTACGCCCGTGCTTATTTGGAAGGCCGCATCAACGAAGACCAATTGGACAACTTCCGACGTGAAGTCGATGGAGAAGGCCTCTCTTCTTATCCACACCCCTGGTTAATGCCAGATTTTTGGCAGTTTGCCACCGTTTCGATGGGCCTCGGCCCCATCCAGGCGATTTACCAAGCCCGGTTCATGAAATACTTGCAGAACCGCGGCTTGATTGAAAAAACCGATAAGAAAGTGTATTGCTTCTTGGGTGATGGTGAAACCGATGAACCCGAATCATTGGGAGCCATTTCTTTGGCTGGTCGTGAAAAACTGGACAACTTGGTTTTTGTCATCAACTGCAATTTGCAACGCTTGGATGGCCCGGTGCGTGGCAACGGTAAAATCATCCAGGAATTGGAAGGCGTGTTCCGCGGTGCAGGCTGGAATGTCGTCAAAGTCATTTGGGGCTCTTATTGGGATAAATTGTTGGCCAAAGACACCGATGGTTTGTTGCGCAAGCGCATGGAAGAAGCCGTCGATGGCGACTACCAGAATTACAAATCAAAAGACGGTGCCTATGTTCGAGAGCACTTTTTTGGCAAATACCCAGAACTCAAAGCCATGGTTGCCAACATGTCAGATGATGACATTTGGCGATTGAACCGTGGTGGCCATGACCCTCACAAAATGTACGCCGCTTATGCCGCAGCGAACGAAAGCGACGATCAACCGACCGTGATCTTGGCCAAGACCGTTAAAGGCTATGGCATGGAATCTGGTCAAGCCGCCAACACCACACACCAACAGAAGAAAATGGACACCGATGCCATCCGTCATTTCCGTGACAAATTCCGTGTCCCCATCGCCGATGATCAGTTGGAAGAAGTGCCCTACTACAAGCCAGCCGCTGATTCACAAGAACTGAAATACCTGATGGACCGCCGTCAGGAGTTGGGTGGTCCTCTGCCGCGCCGACAATTCGATGTCGAAACCCTGAATGTGCCTGATTTGAGCGCTTTCAGCAGCATCACCAAAGGCACTGGCGAGCGCGAAATTTCCACCACCATGGCTTTTGTCCGCTTGCTGGCGATTTTGTTGCGAGACAAAAACATCAAAGAGCGCATCGTCCCTATTTTGTGTGACGAAGGCCGCACCTTCGGTATGGAAGGCATGTTCAGACAATTGGGCATCTATTCACACCAAGGGCAACAATACGAACCTGAAGATTCTGATCAGTTGATGTTCTACAAAGAATCATCAGACGGTCAAATCTTGCAAGAAGGCATCACCGAAGCCGGCGCCATGTCTTCATGGATTGCCGCCGCCACAGCCTATGCCAACTACAACATGACCATGATCCCGTTCTACATCTACTATTCGATGTTCGGTCACCAACGCATCGGTGATTTGTGTTGGGCCGCGGGTGACATGCGTGCCAAAGGCTTCTTGCTCGGTGGCACCGCGGGTCGCACCACATTGAACGGTGAAGGTTTGCAGCATCA
>JAUHZH010000320.1 GCA_030426065.1 Gammaproteobacteria bacterium | reverse complement strand
CACCGCATCCAGCGTTTGATTGAATGAAGACGCGGTTTGGTGTGGCAGGCCATAAATCAAATCCACATTGATGGACCGGGCGCCGACTTCACGACATGTTTGTATGGCGGCTTGGTTCAATGCCATGGGTTGCACCCGATTGACGGCTTTCTGGACCACCGGATTCACGTCTTGTATGCCCATTGAAAACCGATTGAAGCCCCATCGCGCCAATTGTTCAATGGTTTCAGGTGGGGCTTGTCTTGGATCGATCTCTATTGAGTAATCTCGCTTGTCATCATTGATCAAGTGAAAATGCTGGTTTAGCATTGTCATCAGGCGATCGATTTGCTTGTCAGTCAAAAAAGTGGGGGTGCCACCGCCGAGGTGCAGCTGTTCAACCGGTCGGTTCGGTGCCATCCACTGGCTTTGCATTTGCATTTCTTTTTCTAAATAATCGAGGTACAGATCTGCTTTTTCGCGACGTTTGGTGGCGATTTTATTACAGGCACAGAAAAAACAAAGGGTGTCACAAAAGGGAATGTGGATGTATAGAGACAAGGGTGATGTGTTGTCTTGCTGGCTTTGCAGGTTTTTCAAATGCTCGGTGCTGTTGTATTGTTCGTGGAACACCAATGCGGTTGGGTACGAGGTGTATCTGGGTCCTGAAAGGTTGTATTTACGAATCAGCTGCTTGTTGAATTGAATGGCACTCATGTGATTTTTATTGTCTTTGATGGTGTGATTTTAGGATCTGTGAGTTGAAGGTGATTTGACCCAAGTCAAGTTTGCTATAAAGGGGCTGCTTTACTTGCTTTAACAGGGCTCAGGCGGCACAATACCACGGTTTAAAAATCGAGCAGACCATGACGGATTTCAAAGCATTGGCCGCACCTGGGGTGCAGCAACTCAAACCATACATTCCCGGAAAACCCATCAGCGAATTGGAACGTGAACTGGGCATAGAAAACATCATCAAACTGGCTTCGAATGAAAACCCTTTGGGACCGAGTCCGAAAGCCATGGCAGCCATTCAGGCTGAGATGGATGAACTGGCCTTGTATCCGGATGGCAATGGTTTTGAATTGAAAAAAGTGCTGGCAGACAAGCACGGCGTTGACATGGATTGCATCACACTGGGCAACGGTTCCAATGATGTTTTGGTGTTGCTCGCCGAAGCTTTTTTGAAGCCAGAAGATGCCGCCATGTATTCACAGTATTCGTTTGCTGTGTATCCGATTGCGATTCAAGCCATTGGTGCCACTCACCAAATGGTGCCTGCTACGGACTGGGACAACGAACGTCCGATGGGTTGTGACTTGCCTGCGATGCAAGCGGCCATCACCGATCAGACCCGCATGATTTTCATTGCCAACCCCAACAACCCCACCGGTTCTTTTCTTCAAGCCGATGAGTTGAAAGCTTTCATCGCATCTGTAGATAAAGATGTGATTGTGGTGTTGGACGAGGCTTATTTGGAGTATTCCCCAGCGGATGAGCGTGTTGATGGCTCTGAGTGGTTGGGTGAATTTGACAATTTGGTGATCACACGCACTTTTTCAAAAGCTTACGGTTTGGCAGGGTTTCGAGTCGGTTATGCATTGAGTAACCCAGACATCGCCAACGTTTTGAACCGCATCCGCCAACCATTCAATGTCAACTCTTTGGCTTTGGCTGCTGCAGCTGCTGCGGTCAATGATGACGCGTTTTTAGAGCGATCCATGCAAGTCAATGCCGCTGGCATGAAGGCATTGGAAGCCAGTTGTCAGCGTTTGGGCTTGCGTTACGTGCCATCCAAAGGCAACTTTTTATTGGTGGATTTTGGTCGCGACGCCATGCCGATTTACCAATCCATGTTAGAGAAAGGTGTGATCACTCGGCCGGTGGCGAACTATGGTCTGCCCAATTGTTTGCGCATCACAATCGGTAACGAAACTGAAATGGCACGCATGGTGGAAGTGATGGAGCAGGTGTGTGGCTGACAACATCCGAGCCAATGCCTTGATGCGCTTGGCGTCCGTGGGGCAGTTGCGAGGCACCCTCACTGTACCGGGTGACAAATCGATTTCACACAGGGCCATGATGTTTGGCGCACTCGCTGAAGGTGTGACCAAGGTCAAAGGCTTTTTGCGCTCTGAAGATTGCATTGCCACATTGAACATCATGCGCCAAATGGGTGTTCAAATAGAAGACGACGGTGATGAAATTCGTGTTCATGGTGTGGGTTTGCATGGATTGCAAGGACCCCTAGATGATTTGGACTGTGGCAATGCCGGTACCGCGATGCGGTTGCTTTCAGGCATCTTGGCAGGCCAATCTTTCAACAGCACTTTGGTGGGTGATGAGTCATTGAGTGGCCGACCCATGAATCGGGTGATCAAGCCTTTGAGTCAGATGGGGGCGCACATCGATTCAGATCAAGGGACGGCGCCACTGAAATTTTCACCCGTGAGTCAATTGAATGCCATGCATTACGACAGCCCGATTGCCAGTGCTCAGGTCAAATCGGCGGTCTTGTTGGCGGGCTTGTACGCCGAAGGCGTGACTTCTGTGACGGAACCCCGAAAATCTAGGGATCACACCGAAACCATGCTCAAAGGTTTTGGCGCCGAAGTCAAGGTCAATGACTTGACCGTTGCAGTCACTGGACAACCCAAGCTCCAAGCACAAGACGTTCAGGTGCCTGCGGACATTTCATCAGCGGCATTTTTTATGGTCTTGGCGCTGTGTCACCCTGATGCCGACATCACCATTGAAAATGTCTGCGTCAATCCGACGCGAGATGGTGTGATTCATATTTTGAAAACCATGGGTGGTGACATTGAATTGACCAACCGCCGTGAGGTTGCGGGTGAAGCAGTGGCTGACATCCGAGTGCGCAGTTCCCATTTGAAAGGCATAGATGTGCCGCACCAGTGGATACCCAGCGCGATTGACGAATTTCCTGTGGTGTTCATTGCCGCTGCCCATGCCAGCGGAGCATTCAAGTTGACCGGTGCAGAAGAGCTCCGTCACAAAGAAAGCGACCGCATTGCGGTGATGGTTCAGGGGTTGCAGGCCATGGGTGTGGTCTGTTCAGAATCCCACGATGGCGTGGTGATTCAAGGACAAGGACCCCATTGGCAACCCAAAGGTGCCTGTCTGGATGGTCATGGAGATCACCGATGTGCGATGGGCTTTTTGGTGAATTCAGCATTGCATGAACAGTCAGATTTGTCAGTCAAAGGCTGTCACAACATCGCCACATCCTTTCCTAATTTCTTCGACTTGATGGCTGATTTACAGCTGCCAATGATGCCGCAAGTTCCGGTGGTCACCCTCGACGGTCC
>JAUHZH010000319.1 GCA_030426065.1 Gammaproteobacteria bacterium | reverse complement strand
TGCCGTGACCATAGGGAATTTTGATGGCGTGCATTTGGGCCATCAAGCTCTGATTCAACAAGTGATAGAGCAAGCAAAGCAGACGGGTGGGCAGTCCATTGTGGTCACCATGCAGCCCCTGCCGTTGCAATTTTTCAAAGGCAAACCGGCGGTTGATATCCTCACGACTTTCAAACAAAAAGCCCAGTTGCTCAGTGAGTTGGGTGTGGATGTGATGTGTGTGTTGAATTTCAATGCCCAGTTGGCCTCTATGGGGGCAGAAGATTTCATTGAGCGGTTGTTGTTCAAGGGATTGAAACCTGCTTATGTTCTGGTCGGTGATGATTTCCGTTTTGGGGCAGGTCGCAGCGGTGATGCCGCCATGCTGAAACAAAGATGTGAACAGCGCGGCTGTGAGTTTGGCCAGCATCCTTCAGTTTTGGTGGATGGCAAGCGTGTCAGTTCTTCTCTGATCAGGGTGGCTTTAAACCAGGGCGATTTCAAAACCGTAGAACGGTTTTCCGGTCGCCCCTTTGGTATGGCAGGCCGTGTGTCGCATGGTCAAAAACTGGGCCGCACCCTGGGGTTTCCCACACTGAACATCCACATCAAATCGGGCGGCAATGCCTTGCACGGTGTCTATGTGGTGCGTGTTTTGATACAGGGACACTGGCATGATGCCGTGGCTTCAATTGGGCACAAGCCAACCGTCGGACATCAATCGAAAAAACTGGAAGTCCATGTGTTTGATTTTAACCGTGAGATTTATGGTGAATACGTCGAAGTTTTGTTTTATCAAAAGCTCAGAAATGAAGTAGAATTCGACGGTTTAGCTGCATTAAAAGCTGCCATCGCGCAAGATGCAGCTGATGCACGACAATATTTTGAGGAAAACAAAGGAGATTTGGTGTGAGCCAAGAGTACAAAAACACCCTGAATTTACCCAAGACCAATTTCAAAATGAAAGCTTCTTTGGCAACCAAAGAGCCGATGTGGTTGAAACAATGGGAAAAAACAGGGCTTTACGAGGCATTGCAAGAACACTGTAAAGACCGCAAGCCTTTCATCCTGCATGATGGACCACCGTACGCCAACGGAGCCATTCACATTGGTCACGCTGTTAATAAAATCCTCAAAGACACCATCATCAAATCAAAAATCATGGCGGGCTACCGCGCACCGTATGTGCCCGGTTGGGATTGTCATGGTTTACCGATTGAAGTGCAGGTGGAAAAGAAAGTGGGCAAAGTCGGTCAAAAAGTCGATGCCAAAACTTTTCGTGCCAAGTGTCGCAGCTACGCCGACAACCAAATCAAAATTCAGAAAAAAGACTTCAAACGCTTGGGCGTGCTGGGTGACTGGGAACGTCCGTACCTGACCAAGGATTTTAAATACGAAGCAGACATGATTCGCGCTTTGGCTGAAATCGCCAAAAATGGCCACATTGAAAAAGGGGTCAAACCAGTCAACTGGTGTTTCGACTGTGGTTCTGCTTTGGCAGAAGCCGAAATTGAATACCAAGACAAAACATCACCTGCCATTGACGTGGCATTTACGGTGGTTGATGTCAACAAAGTGGCTGATGCTTTTGGCGTCCAAGTGGATGCATCTGTGGCCTTGCCCATTTGGACCACCACGCCTTGGACGATTCCTGCCAATCAGGCCGTGTCTTTGCACCCCGAATTGAACTATGCATTGGTCAAAGGTCACGACAGCGGGTTGTTGATTGTCGCTGAAGACATGGTGAGTGATGTATTGTCTCGCTATGGCGTTGACTCGCCTGAAGTGGTCGCCGTTGTCTCTGGTCAGGCTTTGGAACTTTTGCCACTCAAACATCCATTGTTTGATAAAGAAGTGCCCGTGGTTTTGGGTGACCATGTCACCACCGATGCCGGTACCGGCGCAGTGCACACGGCACCAGGTCACGGTGCAGACGATTTTAACATCGGTAAACAATACGATCTGGAGATTTATAACCCAGTTGATTCTGATGGTACTTATTTACCAGACACGCCGATGTTTGCTGGTCAGCATGTTTGGCAAGCCAACAAGACCGTGGTCGAGGCGTTGGAGTCTGCCGGTTTGTTGTTGCACCATGAAAAAATCCAGCATTCATACCCGCATTGCTGGCGCCACAAAACCCCAACTGCCTTTCGAACCACACCACAGTGGTTCATCAGCATGGACAAACAAGGGTTGCGCCAGAACGCATTGAAAGAAATCAATCAGGTGCAATGGATTCCTGATTGGGGTGAAGAGCGCATCTATAAAATGATCGAAAATCGCCCCGAGTGGTGTATATCTCGACAACGCACCTGGGGTGTGCCCATCACGCTCTACGTCAATAAACACAGCGGTGAGCTCCACCCAGAAACGGCCAGGTTGATGGCCGAAGTGGCTGACCAGGTCGAACAAAAAGGCATCGATGTGTGGTATGAATTGGATGATGCGGCTTTGTTGGGGGATGCCGTGGCTGACTATGAAAAAGTCACCGATGTGTTGGATGTATGGTTCGATTCTGGCGTCACCCATTATTGTGTATTGAAACAAAACGACGCTTTGCTTGAGCCGGCTGACTTGTATTTGGAAGGGTCAGACCAACACCGTGGGTGGTTTCATTCATCACTGTTGACGGGTGTGGCCATCAATGAGCATGCACCTTACAAGCAGGTCCTGACACATGGGTTTGTTGTCGATAAAGACGGCAAGAAAATGTCCAAATCTTTGGGCAATGTCGTGTCTCCTGTGGATGTGGTCAACACCTTGGGTGCTGACATTTTGCGCCTTTGGGTGGCCTCTGCAGATTACCGTGGCGAGATGACCATTTCAGATGAGATTCTGAACCGTGCTGCGGATGGGTATCGCCGCATTCGAAACACCGCTCGATTCATGTTGGGGAACCTGAATGGAGTGACTGAAGACGGTCTGATGGCCCTGTCTGACTGTGCTCAGTTGGATCAGTGGGCCGTGCGCAAAGCGCAAAGTTTGCAGCAGGAAGTCCTGGAGCTGTACGACACTTACCAATTGCATCACGTTTACAAGAAAGTCTTGCACTTTTGCTCCCAAGACATGGGCGCATTCTATTTGGATGTGATCAAAGACCGCTTGTACACGGCCGGTGTTGACAGTGAAGCCAGACGCTCCGCACAAACTGCCATGTACCACATCATGCAGTCATTGACACGATTGATTGCACCCATCTTGACGTTCACTGCCGAAGAAATCTGGCAGTCGATGGGTCAAGAGCAACACATCCTGTTTGAGACGTATTATGCATTCCCTGAGGTGTCATCTGAAGGTCAATTGACTGATGCCGAATGGTCACAGGTCAGTGAGATCAGGCAAGCCGTTT
>JAUHZH010000318.1 GCA_030426065.1 Gammaproteobacteria bacterium | reverse complement strand
TTGCCATGGGCAACCATCGCGGGTTATGGAGAGGCCAATGAGTTTGATTGGTTGGCATCATTCACCCGTGTGGATACTGGAGATTATCGGTTCGACATGCAAGGTGTCGCCGTCGGTTGGCACAACCGCTTTGAAGTGTCGCTGGCAAAGCAAGAGCTGGATTTGCTGACTTTGGGACCTGCGATAGGCTTACCTGGTGCCAGTTTGAACCAAGACATCATAGGCGCCAAATTCCGTTTGGCTGGTAACTTGGTTTACACCAAAATGCCGCAAATAGCGTTGGGCGTACAATACAAGAAAAACACAGATTTCCTCATTCCCAGTGTGGTTGGGGCTCGTGATGATTCTGGAATAGACATTTACCTGTCTGCCACCAAACTGTTTTTGTCCAAGCCGTCTGGTTTCAATGGATTTGCGACTTTGACATTGCGTTCAACAGAAGGCAATGAAATGGGTTTGCTGGGTTTCGGTGGAGACAAAGGGAAAAGAGACATCAACGCAGAAGCATCACTGGGTATGTTTCTGAACAGCCATTGGGCAGTGGGTGTTGATTTCAGGCAAAAACAATCCAAACTCAGTTTTGCCAAAGAAAGCCACTGGAAAGATTTGTTTGTGGCATGGGTGCCGAATCGCCATGTTTCGGTGGTGGTGGCCTATGCTGACTTAAGGAATGTGGCGACCTTGCGGGGTCAAAGCGGTTGGTATTTATCTGTCAACGGAGGATTTTGAGATGAAGGTTGTCACTTTAACTGTCGTGTTTTTGTTGGTGACTGCTTGTCATCACAACAGCAAACCTGAGGCGTCGCTGTTTGATCAAATGGGTGGACTCCCTGTGATAGAAAAGATCACCGAGAACTTGATTGACCGACTCTTGAGCAATGAAAAAATTGCTTTCCTGTTCAAAGAAACGGTTCGAGAAGATTTACATGAGAAAATTGTAGATCAATTGTGCCAAGAATCGGGAGGACCCTGTCAGTATGAAGGTCTGGACATGGTGGAAGCCCACAGTGGCCAAGACATCAAGTACTCAGAGTTTGATCTTTTCGTCACTGACTTCATTCATGCCATGGAAGATGCGGGTGTGTCTTATCAGCACCAAAACGCCATGCTGGCCATCTTTGCACCGATGCGAGAAGATGTGACGCACCAATGAGTGCATTCACAACTTCAGTTGATCGATGTCCAACAACAAGGCCGTGACCCTTTGGTAACGGTCTTTTGGGTCTTTGGCCAAACACCTTTTAATGATGTCGTCCAAGGCATCAGGGGCATCTGCCCAAAAATCTTTCACAGACCGCGGATCATTTTCCAATACTTTCAGCATCAACGCTTCTTCTGAGTCAGCAACGTATGGTTTCTGGCCAACAAAAATCATCATCAAAAGCACACCCATGCCATAGATGTCCGATCGCTCATCGGCACCTTTGCCTTGAATTTGCTCCGGTGACAAAAAGGCAGTGGTGCCTTCAACTTTGTTCTGTGATTGTGTGGAGGCGACCAGGTTGTTGATGCTGGCGATGCCATAATCCATCAGTTTAACGTGCGAATCCAAGGTGACAATCAAATTGGCCGGTTTGATGTCTTTGTGAATGATGCCTGCCTGGTGAGAGGCAATCAAACCTCGACAAGCCTCAATGGCTGCATATTTGGCAGCTAGGGGCGACATTTTTTTGCAGTAATCCAATATGTCTTTGAGGGTGTAGCCACTGATGTATTCCATTGAAATGAAGGCGTGGTTACCCAATTGGCCGAAATCGTGAATGCGCACCACGTTCTTATCGGTGATCCTTCTGGCAATGCGAATTTCTTCCTTGAATTTGTCGATGCCATGTTCTTCGCCTATGGATTGTTTCAATACCTTCAAAGCAACCACTTCTTTTAATTCATGGTCATAGGCTTTGAAAACATAGCCCATGCCTCCTGCACCCAACGGTGTGATGATTTCAAACCGTTTGCCCAGGGTTTGGCCTGCTTTGAATTTATCACCCAGCATTTTTTTCTGTCTCTCGCTGTGGTCATAATAACTTTGCGACACTTCAATCAAGTGGTTGGACAACGCTTTCTTCGCTCGGACTGTGAAAGCGATTTGTGTGACCGAGTTACTCAACAATGACAAATCTGGACCCACGTTTTCAGGGAAAGACACTTCATAATCACCTTTTGATACGCCGGCAGTGGATCGCGATATGGTGTCCAAAGGTTTCAAAGCTTGTTTAACGATCCAATAACACAATCCCAAGCTGAGGATGGCGATCAAAACGCCCAAAACAAACAGCACATTCCTGGAGTCAGTGAAGGGTTTGAGAATCAAATCTTCTGAAACGATCGATACCAGTTCCAAAGGGTGAGACAGGTCGGACTGTTCAATGATGGATGTTTGGTATGCGTATTGTTGATTGCCTGCTTTGATGCTTTGTTGTTCACTGCTGGCCGATTTTTGCAATCCATAGGCCGTAATAAAATCGTCTTTCTGGCCATTGTTTAACGTGGTGGCCTTGACCGTTCTTTGTCCTTCTTGGGTGGTGGTCAACAATACATCTGAACCACTGATGGCCCTGATGTCGTTGGCAAATTGATCATTCAAGGCCAGCCCAGTAATGAAATACCCGATCAGGTGTCCGCCCCGTGCCAATGGAATGGCCGCAGCTTGATGAACCTCGCCTTGGTCTTCGATGAAGCCGCTTTGAGGTGTGAGGTTGGACATGGTTCTTTTCAACAGAGGCAATTCAGACAGGTCTTTTGCCACCGTCATGGCTTGGTCTGATCGGGCCACTTGTTGACCTTCTGAGTTGATGGTGATGGCCAAATCAAAACCGAATTGTTGTTTACGCTCAACCAAAAGGTCATGAATGGATGCCATGTCCACTTGATCACCAAACCCTGAGGGCGCCATGGCTTCAGCCAGATAAGCAATGAAGGCCGGATCAGATGACACCAGCAAAGAAATCAAAGTCAGTTGCTTGGCCCTTTGTTCAGTCAAAGCTTTTTGAACCGTTTGGCTGGCTCCGAGCTTCTCATCGACCGTGCTATTGGCTATTTGTTGGCCTTGAAAAAGTGTGGTTGTCATGGAAACGATGACCGCAATGACAACCAAAAAAGTTGTCGCGAAAGTCAACTTTTTTGACAAAGACAATTTGTTTTTAGACATCTCTATTCCCTTTTGGCTCGGTACGACTGACCGAATTTGTTCAAATGTTTGGGTACTTTCGCGCGTGTGATGTTCAAACTGAAATTGTGATCTTGATCTGATGGCAGGCTTTTCGAGGACAAGCCAGCCCTTGGGTGCCAGGCGTACAGCTTGCCTGCGACTTGGGGCAAGTTGCTCAATTCATAACGGCCTTGTTCATCAGCCACA
>JAUHZH010000317.1 GCA_030426065.1 Gammaproteobacteria bacterium | reverse complement strand
TGGGCTGGTAGTGGGTCAAAATGCTGTGGCGACCTGTTAACCAAAAACTGCCATCATCACCTGCCGTCATGGACCACACCGTGGGTGAATCAGCCGTTACCAAATGATGGCGTTTGATCTTTTTGGGGCTTAAATGGGTCCGTCCCAAGCCATCCTCAATCGAATAAACCCACAGGGTGTTGTCAGGTGCCAGGTAATGGGAACTGATTCGGTTGCTGTGGATTTGGTAAGGCAGGTCTATGGAAGGCTGAAAAGACATCACTTCTGATGTTTGTGTATCGATTCGTTTCAAAGCTTCATGATCAGAAAGCCAAATGTGGTTGTCTTTATGCGTCATGTTGACGTGGCTACCAGATGCTTTGTCTGCGCTTTGAAAAACCAGTTGTGGTGTTGAATGGTCATTGAGGGGGACATTGAATAAGCCCACTGAAGAAACATACACATACAAGCCATTGTCACCAGGGATCATGCCAACAACCGGTTGGCTGAAATCTTGACCGGTATCTTGCCAAGCGTTGTTATTGGTATCAAAGCGATGGATTTGGCCTTGTTGAGTGCCCACGTACATTTGCCCTTGGTGGTGCAGGAATGAGGTGATGGTGGCACCGTTTAAGGCATGTGTTTGGATGCTGAAATCATGGGTGTCGACAGAAACCAGCCCTTTCAGTCTTTTGGCAAACCACAAATGGCCATCAACAATGAAACTGCCCTTGATGACCATGTCTTGGTCACTGCCTGGCGCCGTGATGTGATGAAATTGGTTGTTTTGGCGATCAAAAACATCGATGGAGTTGTCTCTGCCAATCAACCACAAACGCGACTGTGCATCTTCTGTGATGTTATAAATTTCATGTGATTGCGGGTGGTTGGGCTTGTCTGTTTGTGCAGGATACAGTTGGTAGTCATATCCATCATAAGCAATCAACCCTTTGGAGTGACCCAGCCACATCAGGCGGTCATTGGTTTGGTGTATCGTGAATATCACCCCTTGGTCGACCAAGGGATCTGCAGGGTTCTTTTGGAAAATCAGTGGGCTTTGGGCTTGTGCAAAGGCAGGCATTAAAAACAAGCACATCAAGACCATCAGCCATGGTTTTTGTTCACAGCTGCTGAAGGTTTTGCCAAAGGCAAATGTGCTGTCGTGTGTCATCTGAACGTTGTTGTGCTCCCTAATCACCTGCGAGTTGTTTTTATTTGCAGGCCAACCTCATTGTCAGCAGCACGACATTGGGTGCCGTGTTTCAATGAAGTTATGTGTTCATTTCGTTATGTGAAGGCTTCTAAGCGTTCAGTCTGAAATCGAAACCTTCGTCAACAGTTCTCTCCACTTGCCTTATTATCTTAGCACAAATGGCATGTGACGATGGGTATTTTAATCAAGCCTGATTTCGGAACCAATGGATGCGCTCATTGGGTTTGATTTGTGCCAACAGGTGGATGTGTTCGGGCACCACTTGTAACAGCCTGGGGTAGCCGCCTGTACAGGGTCCGTCATTGAGGCTGATGATGCCCGCACCACTCGGTGTGACTTGCAGCGTGCCAGGAATCAAACCGGCTGAAGTGATGGTGGTTTCAGACAACAAAGGTTGGGAAGTGGTGATGCGCAAACCCATGCGGTCACTGTCGGTTCCCACTTGCACAGCTTGTGACCAAATGATGCGGTGCACTTGGTCACTGAAATAAGGGTACTCAGGTCCGGGCAAAGCCCTGATGATGTGTCGGGGCGTTTTTTTTGGCCGCTGCCAGGTGGCTTGTTGCTGGCTGTTGGTTTTGTGTGGCCGTTTCAATGCCAACCGATCTCCTTTCTCAAATGCCCTGCCTTGAAATCCCCCCAATTGGGCGCGGCTGTAGGTGCTGTGACTACCGAAATACAATGGGACATCAAAGCCACCGGCCACGGCCAAATAGGCACGTGCGCCCGAGAGCAATTGACCCATGGAAAAATGATCACCTGGATTCAAGTGAATGGTTTGTTGGTCGCTGACCCTGTTCTGGTTGACCTGCAGTTCAAAACAAGCCCCTGAAACGGCGATGCTGCATTCAACCGTTGTCTGAAACGACAAACCAGTCAAGGTGATTTCAATCACCGCGGCATCGGCGGGGTTGTTGACCATGCGATTGGCGCGCCTCATGGCAGGGCGGTCCAATGCACCACTCGGGGGTAACCCCAGGTGGGCTTGATGGAAACGTCCGGCATCTTGCAAAGTGCTGAACATGCCCCCTTGTGTGATGCGCCAATGTCCTTTGTCATTCATCATGTGGGAATGAACCGCACGGTGTCTGAAGGTTTGATGGGACAAAATGGCTCCCGTTGCCAATCGAGTAAGGGCAATTCAGTGTGCCCTATCAAGTGCCAGCCACCGGGGCTGTCCAATGGGTAAATCGCGCAGTACTGTTCAGCAATCGCCACACTGCCAGGCGGCACGTGGGTTCGGGGCGTGGCTTTACGAGGCATGCGCAAGGTCGCAGGCAAGCCAGACAAATAAGCAAAGCCCGGTATGAACCCCAACATGTCGGCTCGATAAAGGGTTTCACTGTGAAGCTGTTGAAACTGAGCCACGGTCAGGTCCAATGCGTCACACACCGCATGGATGTCCGGAGCTTGGTCATAGCTGATGGGAACCTCGTGGTGTTGGGGTGTGATGGGTTCCAGGCCCAATTTTGAAGCCCTTTCAGCTGCATGTGTCACCGCCTTGAGGTCAACATCATGCTCAAAAATCAATGTGATGCTGTCACTGGCTGGAACGACATTCAATAAATTCGGTATCGGATGTTTCAGCCAATGTGAGGCCAACGGGTGGATGAGGTCCAGCTTCCGGTCATTGTCATCAGCAAAAACCAAAATCAGCGCTTGTGGTCCGTAAGGTCGAATGGCTGAAACACCAAAATCCTTCAGCACTTGGGGTGGTTCAATGGCATGTCCTTGGATCATCGGTTCGCTCGTACTTTGATGCCCTTTTGCTCAAAGTATTCGGCCAATTCACGGGCATGGGTTGCAGCTTGGGGGTGATCGCCATGAAAACACAAACTGTCACACATGATGTCGATCGATGCGCCGGTGATGGTTTGGATGGGTTGCTTCGTCGCCAAAGCCAAAGCCTGCTTTTTGATGGTGACAAAATCCTCATATACTGAACCCGGTTGTGATCGAGGGGTCAAGGCATTTTGTCTGCTGTAACTTCGGTCGATGAAACCTTCGGCTATGAAAAGCAAGCCATGATCATGAGCGGCTTGTTCCATGGCCGAGTGGGCCAAACCCATCACAGCGGATTGGGGTGCCAAATCGCGACAAGTGCGTGCCAATAAATCAGCCAAAACAGGGTCAGTTGCCGCTTGGTTGTACAGGGCCCCATGGGGTTTGATGTGGTT
>JAUHZH010000316.1 GCA_030426065.1 Gammaproteobacteria bacterium | reverse complement strand
AAACCGCGTTCAACAATCAAAAACAAGCCATGCAAGAACCCCCACAAGACAAAGGTCCAAGCCGCGCCATGCCACAAACCGCCCAACAACATCGTCACCATCAAATTGCGACCGGTTTGCCAGCCACCTTGCCGATTCCCACCCAACGGAATGTATAGGTAATCGCGCAGCCACGATGACAAAGAAATGTGCCACCTGCGCCACAAATCTGAAAAACCCACCGCCGCAAAAGGCGACCTGAAATTGATTGGCAACTCAAAACCCAAACACATCGCCACACCAATGGCACACAGGGAATAACCGGAGAAGTCACAAAAGATTTGAGCCGAAAACAGCAGCGAACCCACCCAAGCCGAAGCGGTGTCGGTTTGCGCAGACTGATCGAACACTTGATCCACCAATGGCGCAAACATGCCATCGGCCAACACCGTTTTTTGAACCAGACCAAGCAAGAACAAAACCGCTCCCATGGCCAACTGATTAACACGGATGCGGTGTTGTTTCAGTGTTTGGGGCAAAAAATCTTTGGCACGAACGATGGGCCCAGCCACCAATTGCGGAAAAAAACTGACAAACAAAGCATAATCTTTGAAATCATGCCAAGGCTTCATCCGCTTGAAGTAAACATCCAAAGTGTAAGACAGGGTTTGGAAGGTATAAAAAGAAATGCCCATGGGCAGGATCAAACCCGGATCACTGGCTTGCCATTCAAGTCCGAACAGGGACAACAAGACATTGAAATTATCCAGCAAAAACCCAGCGTATTTGAACACCACCAACAAGCCCAAATTCAAGCCCAGGCTCAACAGCAACCAGCGTTTGCGGTGATTTTGAGACCGATGGATTTTTTCTGCGATGCGCCAGTCCCACACGGTGGACAGCAGCAACAGCAAAACAAAAGGTGGGTTCCACGCGGCGTAAAACAGGTAGCTGGCGAATAACAAGTGACCTTTCTTCAAGCCCCAAGACAACGGCGAATAATGAACCGCCAACACCCAGATAAAAAACAGAACAAAGGTGATGGAGTTGAACAGCATCAGGCCGCCATGGCCGCCAACCAACGCTCCATGCCTTGCCAAGCATCACCAGAGGCTCGACCCTTGATTTGCTTGTCAATGCGAGACAAGCCGCTCAGTTGTTGCTCCAACAAAGGCAAAGGCAAACGGTTGAGGCAGTTTTGTATCGGCGCTTGGCGGTTTTGCCAAACACCATGGCGCCGGTAATCTTGGGCACTGACGTTGTGGCTTTTGGCGCGGATGGCAGCCAAGTCACACAACATGCGGCATTCTTTTTCCAAGGCCCAAAGGATCACCACAGGAGATAAATCGTTTTTCTTCAGTGACCGCAAAATTCGAATGGCTTTCAGCACCTGACCTTCGATCAAAGCATCGGTCAAACGAAACACGTCGAAACGGGCATTGTCTGCCACCAGACCCGCCACGTCCTTGCCAGTGATGGTTTGATCAGCGAAACGCATTTTCAGCTTTTCCAATTCCTGGGCCGCAGCGAGCAAATTGCCTTCCAGGCGCATCGCCAACAAAGCAATGGCATCTCGATCGGCTTGCAAACCGATTTGCCGACAGCGGTTTTGAATCCAACCAGGTAATTCGGCTGCTTTGGGTTGGAACACACGCATAAACGCACCTTCATCAGTCAAAGTCTTGACCCATTTGCTTTTGTCGTTGTTGGCTGACCATTCATCACAGCGAATCAGCAACATCACATCGGCGGGCATGCTTTGGACAAAGGCCACCAAAGCCTTGGAGCCTGCGGTGCCGGGTTTGCCACTTGGCATGTGTAAATCAATCAAGCGTTTGCTGGCAAACAGTGACATGTTCCCAGCGGCGTCTTGTAATTGGTGCCATTTGAAGTTGGCATCGACTTGGTGGGCTTCTCGTTCCGTGAATCCTTGCGCAGCGGCGGCTTGTTTCACCGCATCACAAGCCTCTTGGAGCTGTAAAGGCTCATCACCGACCAACAAATAGCATTTGGCCAAACCAGAGGCCAAATGCTTTTGGAACTGATTGGCGTAGAGTCGCATTATTTGTTGTATGACAATCTGCGGATGATCATATCGGCCATGTCTTGGTGCATTTGTTCTCGCAAAATGCGCTCTTCGGCCTGGGCACCGGTGATTTGGGTGATGTCAAAAGAGTAATCGCGGGAGATGTTCAATGCTTGACGGTTGATGATCAATTGGTCATTTTCATACACCGAAAACAACACCGTATAATCCAAACGGTATTCTTGAACTCGGTTGTTGACACCAATTGACTGGACCACTTTTTCCAGGCGGTTTTGGTGGATGACGATGCGCGATTGGGCATCGGTGACGGCTTCATGTAAAGTCACGCCTTGATGGCCCAATGCCACCGCCAAAGGACGGTACAAAGGTGATTCTGATGCCAGTTGTAAATGGGCTTGTTTCATGGCCTCAGACAAAGGCACGGCCTGCTTCAGTTGGTAACCACAAGCAGTCAAAGCCAACAGCCCAACCCACATCACCATCACTCTTTTTTTCATCGCATCACCAATCAAACCACAACATTCACAATTTTCTTCGGAACAACGATCACTTTGCGGATCGGTTTACCGTCAATGAATTTTTGCACATTGGTATCGGCCAAGGCAACCGCTTCTATGTCGTCCTTGCTCATGTCTGTGGCCACGGATATGGTGGCACGCAATTTACCATTGACCTGAACCGCCATGTTAACTTCGTCCTGAACCAAGGCCGCTTTGTCTACCGTTGGCCAAGATTGTTCACACAATAAGTCATCGTGACCCAGGCTTTGCCACAGGCTTTGTGCCATGTGAGGCGCAAACGGTGAAATCATCAACAGCAAGCTTTTCCAACCTTCCTGTAACACCGCCCAATCTGCCGCTTCCTCACCTCCATGTTTTTGCAAGGCGTTGGTCAGCTCCATCATCGCCGCAATCGCGGTGTTGAACGTGTGCCGCTCACCGATGTCGGTGGTCACCTTGTCGATGGTTTGGTGGATTTTCAAGCGCATGGCTTTTTGATCCTTGTTTAAATCTGATGGCAGGGTCAAAGTGGCTGTTCCCGCTTGATCAATGAAGGCATGGACCTGATTCCACAAACGGTTCAGGTAACGCGAAGCGCCCTCCACCCCTTCATCTGACCATTCCAGAGATTGCTCTGGCGGTGCTGCGAACATCGAAAACAAACGCACGGTGTCGGCACCATAACGGTCAATCAAAGCTTGTGGGTCAACCGTGTTGCCCTTGGATTTGGACATCTTGGCACCGTCTTTCAAAACCATGCCTTGTGTCAGCAAGTTCTTGAACGGCTCATCTGATTTCACCAAGCCTTGGTCACGCAAAACTTTGTGGTAAAAACGGGCATACAA
>JAUHZH010000315.1 GCA_030426065.1 Gammaproteobacteria bacterium | reverse complement strand
CAATGCAGCGATTTGGAACTGGCTGAGCAATTCTTGCGTGAACGCATTAACCAAAATGAGTCGGTGATTTTTTTGGCCCTTGGTACCGATGACAAGGGCTTGGGCTTCACACAACTGTATCCCACTTTTTCATCGGTTTCAGCACAAAGCAGTTGGATTTTGAATGATTTGTATGTTGCCGACCACGCCAGAAAACAAGGTGTGGGTGAGGCATTGATGGATGCGGCAAAACAGATGGCGGTATCCAAGGGCGCCAAAGGCATTTTATTGGAAACGGGTAATGACAACACACAGGCACAACGGCTGTACGAGCGATTGGGCTACCAAACCGTCGATGACGTGCGATTTTACTTTCTGAAAACCTGATCCTCAACCCACATTGACGCACTCACCCGCCACTTTCGTGAGCTTGGGGTTCATCACCTTGAACCACAGTGGTGGCACATAAGCCAACAGGAACATCCCCATATAGCCAGCCGGTAACTGTGGCACGTCATCAAAATGTCGCAAGCTTTGGAAACTCCTGCTGGGATTGGCATGGTGGTCCGAGTGCCGTTGTAAGTGAAACAACACCAAGTTCGAAACCGTGTGGTTGGCATTCCATGAGTGGTGGGGTTGGCACCGTTCGTACTGACCCTGGTCTGTCTTTTTTCTCAACAAGCCATAGTGCTCTACATAGTTGGCACTGGTCAATTGCCACCAAACAATCGGCAAGTGCAACACCCAGAACAGCAAGCCTTGCCAACCAAAAACCAGCAGCAAAGCCAAGGCGATTAACAGCGACATGGCGTTGGAATGTAATATGTTGTTTTCAAGCGACCACCAGGGCAATCCCTTCCTTTTCAGTCTTGCGCTTTCAATTTGCCAAGCCCTTTTGAATCCACCTGGGCACTCCCTGATGAAAAATTGGTAGATGTTCTCGTTCACCCTTGCACTGGCTGAATCCTCAGGTGTGGCCACTTGGCGGTGGTGACCCGCGTTGTGCTCAATGGTGAAATGACCATAAAATCCGGTCGCCAATGCCAATTTGGCCAGCCACTGGTCTTTGCCATTCTTTTTGTGCCCCAATTCGTGGCCAAGGTTGACTGCCAAACCACCATAAACACCCAAGGTCAACAGCACAATCGCAGACTGCCACCACAACAGTGGCTCGTTGCAAAGAACATACATCAGGTACCCAAAAGCGAACAAATGCAATGGCAGCATCCAGTACAAAACCTGCTGGTAATGGGGGTCATTTTCTAAATCTGGCACCACAGATTCGGGTGGGTTGGCAGGGTCGTTGGGCAGAAGCACATCGGCCAAGGGAATCAGCACATAAACAATCAACAACGGCAACAAAAGCAAGCCACTGACCTCAGTCAATTGATAAGCCACAGCTCCTGTGACGGCCACCAATGGCAACAACGTCGATGCATACCACCAGTGTTTCTTTTGGTCTTTGTAAGCCATCAGCCATTCCTCGATTGTTCAAAACAATGATGAAAATAACACAGACTGACCGTTCGGTCAATCAATGGCGTTCAAACAAACCATTTATCAGGCAAATTCGGCGGTTGGTATGCTTGTAAATAGGCAACGACGTCTGCCGGGGTTTCGGCGACATGGTACAGTTGGCGGTATTCTTGTTTGGCAAACTGTTCGGCATAGATGTGTTCAAACATATCAAACAAGCCGCCATAGTAATGGTCGGTATTGAGAAAAACGATGGGCTTTTGATGGTAACCCAGCTGTTTCAAAGTCATCACTTCCAACATTTCTTCCAATGTACCAAACCCGCCAGCCAGACCAATGAAACCATCGGCCAGCTCAATCATTTTCGCTTTTCGGGTGTGCATGTCTTTGGTGATGATCAATTCATCATCGATGGTGTTAACCACCCCATCGATGTGCAAGGCTTCAGGAACCACGCCTATGGTCCGCCCGCTTGCCGTTTTCAATGATTGAGCCACTTGTCCCATCAGACCAATCATGCCACCACCGTAAACCAGGTCCCAATGATTGGCAGCCAACAAAGTGCCCATGTCTTGGGCATGTTCAAAATACACCGATTTGATGGCGTCACTCGACGAACAATAAACCGCCAACTGTTTCATGGTTTGACCCTGAAAGCTTTGATGGTCATTGGCCATGACACGGTTTTGGTTTCATCTTCACCCCAAGCCGTTTTCAGCGATTCAACCACCTGAGCCCGGGGGTCATCTTGGTGGGCTTCTATGTATTGTTGGGTGGCTGACCACGAACCCAAATAACCGACCAAATGTTTGAAGGTCCATTGTTTGGTCAGCGTGCACTTGGGCGATGGAATGGGTTCAAAAGGAAATGGAATGTCTTGGTATCCATTTTCTATGTGGCGACGTTCGGCAGGCCAGTGTTCACCCACCACCTCACGATAGTAATGGTTCACAACCTCATCAACCTCTGGTGAAATGTTCATCAGTTCATAGCACCAAACGGCCAGAACGCCTTTGGGCTTGGCCACACGCTCGACTTCTTTAAAAAAGGGCTCAAAATCAAACCAATGCAAGGCCTGAGCAACAGTCACCAGATCAACCGAGCCGTCGGCATGCGGACTCTGTTCAGCCAGTGCCGTTTCATATTCCACGCGGGGATAAACCAATGCGCGGTCTATCTGGGATTGACTGGCGTCGGTGCCAATGACGTAAGAAAATTGGTTGGTCAATGCCACGGCAGCTTGGCCGTTACCCGTGCCGCAATCCCATGCCAATTGATGCTCAGGGCACAAAGAAGCCAGCCACTCAAACAGGTCGGTCGGGTATTCTGGTCGGTAAATGCTGTAATCTTCTGCTTGGATGGAGAAATAATCTTTGAATAAGGGATTGACTGTCATCGTTGCTACCTGAAAGTGGACAAAGCATCTTACTGAATTAAGCGCTATACTGTAAAGGGCACAGCCAAAAAGTCAGTGGAGAAATCAATGAAACCCAGAGCCCATTTGTATGACAAAAAAGTCACCGCCGATGAACGGTTTCGCTGGCGTGGTGGTGATGTCTCTCGACCGGAAGCTTTTGCCGATGGCATTTTCGCGCTGACCATCACCCTGCTGATCGTTTCCATCGCACAAGATTATGGTTTTTATGACTTGTGGATGATGGTTCGCGATTTGCCGGCCTTTTTGTTGAGCTTTGCCATGATCTGCTATGCATGGCATGAACACTACCTGTTTTTCAGGCGCTATGGTTTGGCTGATTGGGTCACCTTGTTCCTCAATGCCCTGTTTCTGTTTGTCGTGATGGTGCTGGCCTACCCCTTGAAATTATTGAGTTTGTTTTTGTGGCATTTGGTCATCGGCGAACCCAATGCACCCCTGTTCGCCATCCCAGCCGATGCGACCACCCATTTTTCAGAATTCGA
>JAUHZH010000314.1 GCA_030426065.1 Gammaproteobacteria bacterium | reverse complement strand
ATCAAACCCGACTTCATCACCATCGATGGCAGCGAGGGCGGCACCGGAGCCGCACCCATCGAAATGACCAATTCGGTCGGTACCCCTATTCGTGACGCCATCATCATGGCACACCAAACCTTGGTCGGCATGGATTTAAGGTCAGACATTCGCCTGATTGCTGCTGGCAAAGTGATGTCGGCTTTCCACCTACTCAAACTCCTTGCTTTGGGTGCAGACAGCGTCAATTCTGCCCGCGCCATGATGTTTGCTTTGGGCTGCATCCAATCGCGCTCTTGCAACACCGACAAATGCCCAACCGGCATTGCCACCCAAAACCCAGCTCGGAATCAGGCTTTGGTTGTGGAAGACAAAGCCAAGCGGGTCACCAGCTACCACCAGAAAATGATGAAACACTTGGTCGAGCTGATTGGCGCGGCCGGATTGGATGAGTTATCAGAACTCCAACCCGCACACATCATGCACCGGGTTCAGGGCACCGACATCCGCTCTTATGAAGACCTCTTTCCCAGCCTTTCCAACGGCTTACTGTTGGACGATGTCAATCGACCCGCTGCCTGGCAAGCCGATTGGCAAAGGGCATCAGCCGAGGCTTGGTAGACCGCTGGTTTTCGGTTAAGATGGTTGCTTTTCGACCAGTAACCATCCCATGACCCTTACCAAAAAAATCATCATCTTCATGATCGCAGGCGCCATCCTGGGCCTGATTTTGAACCTGTCTGACTTGAATCAAGACCCCTTTGTTGACACCTATTTGACGGGCGGCCTGTTTCACATCATCGGCCAGTTGTTCATCAAAGCCTTGAAAATGATGGTGGTTCCATTGGTGTTCGTTTCCTTGTTTTGCGGAACCACAGCGTTGAGAGAACCGGCCATGTTGGGCTCTTTGGGTGGTCGTACATTGGGCTTGTATTTGTTGACCACCGCCATTGCCTTGGTCGTGGCTTTGACTTTCGCCTTGCTGATTGGCGTGGGCAGCGGCGCCGAAATTCCCACGTCCCTTGAATATACTGCCAAGGCTGATAAATCATTGATCGACGTGATCTTGAACATCATTCCCAGTAACCCGGTGATGGCCATGGCTGAAGGGAACATGTTGGCGGTGATTGTGTTTGCCATTTTGCTGGGTTTCAGTGCCAGCCAAGCTGGAGAACCAGGGCAAAAAGTCATTGCATTCTTCAAGGCCTTGAACGAAGTGATCATGAAATTGGTGATGTTGATCATGCAATTGGCTCCTTACGCAGTTTTCGCCATTTTGACCAAAGTGTTTGCCCAACTGGGCATTGATGCCATCAACACATTGGCAGGTTACTTCTTTACGGTTTTGGGGCTTTTAGTGTTCCATGCTTTGGTGATTTATCCATTGATTCTGAAAGCATTTGCTGGCTTGTCTCCGAGTGTGTTCTTACGAAAAATGGAAGCCGCTTGGTCTTTCGCTTTCGGCACCTCCAGCTCCAATGCCACGATTCCAGTGACTTTGAGAACCGTCACTGAACGTTTGGGCGTCAACAAAGCCGTCGGATCATTCACCATCCCTTTTGGCGCCACCATCAACATGGACGGCACCGCCATCATGCAAGGTGTGGCCACAGTATTCATCGCCCATGCTTATGGTGTTGACTTGACCACCACGCAATTGTTGACCGTCGTATTGATGGCCACAATGGCTTCCATAGGATCAGCGGGTGTACCCAGTGCTGGCTTGGTCATGTTGCAAGGTGTGTTGCTACAAGTGGGATTGCCGGTAGAAGGGATTGCCTTGATTTTGGGCATTGATCGCTTGTTGGACATGACACGCACGGCGGTGAACATCACTGGTGATGCCGCTGTGACCTGTATAGTGGCCAAATCTCAAAACCAATTGGATGAAACTGTGTTCAATGATCCCAATGCGGGTGAAATCAAAGATTGATCAGTCGCACAACCGCGTTCATGAAATAAAACAAAACCACAAGTTGCTTTGACTTGACTTGGGGCTTGTGGTTAAATCTTTTCCCCGAAATCAACTGTGAAGTGTACGGATCAGTTGGTGGGCCCATCATTCGCCCCGCTAAGACAAAAAAAGGCCCGAGTGCAAGTCGGGCCTGAGAGAGGATTGCTGAGTCTGTTTATACAGTCATACTTTCTTCTACGTTGAGTACTTTGCGTCTTGCCAATGCCAGATTGGACTTGGCTTTGTCTAACACCAAGTAGATGAACAAGCCTTTTTGGGTGGCCATGGGGCGCATGATGTGGAATTGATCACCCAGTGTGATCATGATGTCTTCCAGTTCGGTATTCAAACCCAAAGAATCCATGGTTTTCATTTTGGACTTGACCACTTCTGAATTGCCTGCTGCCGCCAATTCCATGTCGACACCTGATCCGTCTTCACCCAGCACCATGCCGGAAGTGTAATCAACCAGTGAACAACATTTTGAGCCGTCGATGGTCATCAGTTCGGCCAAGCTTTCTTTGATATTTGCCATAAGGTTTATCTCCTGTTTTTTTCTTTGTTTAAATCATAATGCTGTTGTTCTTTAAACAGTGACAGCTCACTGTTTGGAAATCAGCTGCGCGATTTGTTGTGTGAAGTAACGCGCATGTCCGATGTTTTCTTTCGGCCCTGTGACGATGCACAAGACACATTTTTTTTCTTTCACGTGGGTGTTGCAGATGAACATGTTGCCACTGTGTGTTTCAATCGTGGTGCTGTCCAAAACATCCCCAATCAGTTGCTGAGCTGCTGCATTGCTGAGTGATATCAACGAACTCGACACCGCCGCCACCTTTTCTGCTTCCACTGGGTTTCTCCCTGACACATCACAGTAGATGGGAAAACCATCGGCTGTGGTGAGTGCGATGATGCGCAGGTCGGTGAATTTATTTTTTATTTTGTCGAAAAACGGGGAAAAGTTTTTGGTCATTCGGTGGCTTCCTTAATCGCTATCACAGTGTTCATGATCAGCATGGCGCTGTCGTTGTTCCTCGCATCGACGTGATAAATCGGCGAGTTCATATCAAATTCGTCGGTTAAATGCCTGACTTTTTGGGTGAAGGTGCCGGCCTCGTCGCCTTCGGCATGGGTGATACCTATCACACAAGTGGTGTTTTTATTGACACCAAAATAATCCATCAAATGAGCCATTTCTCTGAGTGATGCCTTGTCACCGTTTTTGATCAAAATGACGATGGCCCAAAGGCCATCACTGACGAAATCCCAAACAAAGGAAAATCGCCTTTGCCCTGGAATCCCATACAGTCCTATCGACATGTCATCACCCAAGTTGATGTGACCATAGTCGATGCCAACGGTGGTGAATTGTTTTCCAATATCAACACTGGACTCCACGTCTGTGTTGACGGTGTCTATGCTGCTTAACTGGTTGATAATGGTGGTT
>JAUHZH010000006.1 GCA_030426065.1 Gammaproteobacteria bacterium | reverse complement strand
TCAAAAAAATTAGCGGACTGTGGTCGCAAAAACAAACACAGAAAGGGCAAACATTTTATTTCACACACATCCCTAAAACAGCGGGCACCAGTTTCATTGTTTTGCTGGACCGTTTTTTTGAGCAATCACAAATTTTTCCACACCAATTGTGGCGAGAGGTGGGTCACATCAACCGCTTCAAGAACCGTGGTTACCATTTGTTCAGGGGGCATTTTGGCGGTGGTGGTGCCGATGTTTTGTCTGACCACCCAGTTCAGCATTTGACCTTGCTCAGAGACCCATTTGCATTGTCTCTTTCTACTTACCAGTTTGTTAAAAGAGAAAGCAACACCGTGGTTCACGATTTGGTCAAAGACGAAGGATTTGATCTGGAAGCGTTCTTGACCCATGAGCGCACTTCGCAATTGGTCAACAACCGCATGGTGCGCAACCTGTCTTTCGACTTTGTCAATGACCCGTCGGCGCAAGAAGTTTTTTTATCACCTGAAACCATTGCCTGTTTGCAGCCCTTGGTTGATCAGTCCAAACCGGCATTGTCGCCTGAGCAGCGTTTCATGCGGGCCAAAGATTTCATCGACAACACGGCGTGGTTTGGCTTGGTTGAGGATTTCGATCGCTCGATGGATTTGTTGTCTCATGTGTTGAAAAAGCCTGCCATCGGGGCCAGCCAAAAACTCAATGTCAAGAAAGACCCAGTTGAGGTCAACGAAAAAGCCCAGCGCCGATTAGAGATCCTCAATGCTTGGGACATCAAGTTGTATGAACATGCCAAAGCGGTGTTTGAACAGCGTTACCTGGACATGCAACATGACCTGGAATCGTTCCGATGCCACAGCAGCCAGAGTCAAGCAGATTTGCTTGACAAACAATACCAAGAAACACAGAAAAAACCGACTAAACAACAAGCGCGTGTCGGCTTTGATCAAGCCATCACGGGTGTCCAGTGGCACCGGCGTGAGTGGATGGAACCGGAAAATGAATACTTCCGATGGACAGGGCCTGGCCAACGGGCCAGCATCGATCTTTGGGTCAAGCCCAGCGAGGGAGACTTGTCGATGCGCATCATCAATGCCTGTAGTGAACAGGTTCTGAATGAGATGAAATTAACCATCAATGGCAAGCCCATCGAATGGCACAGTGACGATGCTGGGGTGGTTCGCATCATCAAAGCAGCGGTCCCAAAAACACACATCAAACCCAACGGTTTAATGCGTGTGGGCATTGAGTTGACTGAAACCACCAGTCATGCCGATGCATTTGGTTCTGATGATGAAAGACTTGTCGGTGTGGCCGTGCATTGGCTAAAATTCAATGCATGAATCCTGATTCACCGATTTTTGTTTGCGGCCGGTTTCGTGCGGGCACGTCGTTTTTGTGGCAGCTATTTGATCGCCTGCCTGGCTTTTGTGCCTGGTATGAACCATTGCACCCACAGCTCCCTGCACATGTGGATCATGTCAAGCCCAAAGCAGACCATGTGGGCATCGATGATTACTGGCGCAGCTACAAGAAGCACCCGGCGTTCACAAAACATTTCAGCCCTGATTTTGCTCACAATGGCTTGTGGTTGGAATCAGACAGCCAGTACCCGGAATTGAAAGCTTACATTGATGATTTGATTGATGCTTCGGGTGATCAACGCGCGGTGCTGCAATTCAATCGAATGGACTTTCGCTTGCCGTGGTTGAAAACGCAGTTTCCTGAGGCCACTTTGATTCACATCAGGCGCAACCCATTGCAATTGTGGCACTCCCAACGAAAGCACTTGCCGATGAGTGAAAAGGACAACCCTTCAGCGACCGATGCCTATGAATTGATGCAATGGTCTGTGGCCTTGTCTCACCTGTTTCCATTTTTAGCGAAAAGGAACCATGTGCATGCCTTTTATCGTTGTTACCTGATACAAAGGATGTCGGATTGGATGGCAGATCATCATGCCGATGTTTGCCTGACTTTGGAGCAGGATGTTTTTGAAAGTCAGGCGTTTGCCCAAAAATTGGCCCAAGGGCTGGGTGTCTCCGAGGCCGAGTGGTTGGCCGCTCAGTCAGATCCGCACGTCTCGATGTTGCATGACTTTGACGAAGCTGAATTGGCCCCTTTGTTGGCCATCATGACGGAAGCAGACGGTTTGTTGGCTGCATCTGGCTTGGCCAAGCACTGCGGCCAAATGCCGCTCTCAGAAATCAAAGCCCAACACCCGGAATTCTGGCAATCTCAGCAGTTATCAGCTGAATGGCACAACGAGGAAATGTTGCACGCATTGGCGGCACAACAAACCGAGTTGACCCGCCTGTTGGCCGAGAAAAACAAGTTGTTGGCGACCGCACAAAAGAACGATGAACAAACAGAAACGAACTGAAATTTTCACCCGTTGGCGCAACATCAACCCCAAGCCTGAAACGGAATTGGAATACGAATCGCCTTTTGAACTCCTGGTGGCTGTGGCTTTGTCTGCCCAAGCCACTGATGTTGGGGTCAACAAAGCCACACGCAAACTGTTCCCAGTGGCAAACACGCCTGAAACCATTCTGGCCTTGGGCGAAAATGGTTTGAAGGATTACATCAAAACCATTGGCTTGTTCAATTCAAAGGCCAAACACATCATCAAAACCTGTCAGATTCTGATCGACCGGTTCGATTCCAAAGTGCCTGAGAACCGTAAAGACTTGGAATCATTACCCGGCGTTGGTCGCAAAACAGCCAATGTGATTTTGAACACGGCATTTGGCCAAGCCGCCATGGCGGTGGACACCCACATATTTCGCGTCAGCAACCGAACCAAAATTGCACCGGGCAAAGACGTTTTGGAAGTGGAAAAACGGCTGATGCGTTTGATCCCAAAAGAATTCATATTGGACGCACACCATTGGTTGATTTTGCATGGCCGCTACACTTGCAAGGCCCGCAAGCCCAACTGCAAAGAATGTGTGATTGTTGACTTGTGTGAGTTCAACAAGAAAGTGTTGAACTAACTCAAATCAATGTTGGGTGAATGACCGGTCCAGATTTCAAAGGCCAGTGCCGCTTGGCCATACAACATCCCTAAGCCATCGTGTACAGTACGGGCGTTCAGTGACCTGGCGGCTTCAAGGAAGGGCTCGGCTGCTTGGCCATAGCTCAAATCATAAGCAATGGTTTGATCACCAAACCAATGGCTTTGTAGTTCGGGGCACAGGCCGTGGTGGCCCATGGAGGTGGCATGGATCACCAGGTCATAAGCACCCTCAAGGTGGTCTTCTGACTGGCAACGAGGAAACAGCGCTGCCAGTTGTTGTGCTTTTTCTTGGCTTCGATTCTGGATGGTGATTTCAGCCACGCCAGCTTTTAAAAAGCTGGGGATGATGCCTTGGGTGGCGCCGCCTGCGCCGATGATCAAGACTTGTGCATTGTCCAGATTGATGTTTTTGCTTCGAAGGTCCATCACCAAGCCATCGCCGTCGGTGTTATCGCCCCACAGTTGATCATTGCGTTTGAACAAAGTGTTGACTGCGCCGGCTTGCGCTGCACGGTCGGTTAAACCGTCGAGTATGGGCATGATGTTCTGTTTGTGTGGCACCGTGATGTTGGCGCCATGGCCGCCCTCAGCAAAGAACCCCTTGACCTTGTCATGAAGTGATTCGGCACTGGATTCGATCAGCTGGTAATCAATGGCAAGTCCGAATTGTGCGGCAAATCCTTGGTGGATTTTGGGCGATTGGCTGTGCTTGACAGGCTGGCCAAACAGAGCCAATTGGCATGGTTGTGATTTTAGGGGTTCAGCCATTCCGTCACTCGGTCGGCATAGTAGGTCAAAATGGCGTCACAACCGGCGCGTTTAAAACACATCAAAGTCTCCATGACGGTTGGTTGTTCAGCAAGAAAACCGTTGTCTATGGCCGATTGCAGCATGGCGTATTCGCCAGAGACATGGTAGGCGCATATCGGCACATTGAATTGGGCTTTGGCCATGGCAATGATGTCCAAATAAGGCAAACCGGGTTTGACCATCACCATGTCGGCACCTTCTTCAATGTCCATGGCGATTTCGTCAATGGCTTCCAGCGCATTGGCCGGGTTCATTTGGTAAGTGGCTTTTGAGCTTTTGCCCAAATTGGCGGCCGAGCCAACGGCGTCCCTGAACGGACCATAAAAGTGTGATGCGTATTTGGCAGAATAGGCCAAAATCGCGGTGTTGTGATGTTTGTTGCTTTCCAGCATGGCCCTGATTTCTCCCACCCTACCATCCATCATGTCGGAAGGCGCCACCACATCGGCACCGGCTTTTGCGTGGGATTTGGCTTGCATGACCAGGGCTTTGATGGTGACGTCATTGAGTACGTCGCCTTGTTCGTTGATGATGCCATCTTGGCCATGTGAAGTGTATGGGTCCAGTGCCACATCGGTGATCACCAGCAGTTCTGGCAAAGCCGATTTGATCGTTTTCACAGCCCTTTGTACCAAGCCTTCAGGATTCCAGGCTTCCGCAGCATCGTCAGATTTGTGCTGTTTTTCAACCACAGGAAACAAGGCAATGGCATTCAAGCCTTTGTCGTGCAAGGGCGTCAGTTTATCGAGCAAAACATCGACACTCATGCGTTCAACGCCGGGCATGGAATGAATGGCTTCGGTGCGGTTGAACCCGTCCAAAACAAAAACGGGCCATATCAAATCATCGACCGTCAGGTGGTTTTCTTGGCTCAGGTTTCTGATGGCTTGTGACGCCCGCAAGCGGCGTTTTCGGGTGTATGGAAAGGGCATAATGGTCTTGATGCACGTTAGGGTGGTGATAGTTTAGGGGTTTTCATGTAAAATTTCACCTCTTTGAACCACCATCTTTGACATGGCCGTTATCATCAAAACCCCTGAACAAATAGAAAAAATGCGAGTGGCTGGCCGTTTGGCAGCTGAAGTCTTGGACCTGATTGGCGAACACGTCAAACCGGGTGTGTCGACTTTGGAACTGGATGAAATTTGTCACCGCCACATCACCCAAGTGCAGGGCGGCATTCCAGCACCATTGAACTACAGAGGCTTTCCCAAATCGATTTGTACATCGGTCAACCACGTGATCTGTCACGGCATCCCTGATGAAAACAAGATCCTCAAAGAAGGTGACATCATCAACATCGACATCACCGTGATCAAAGACGGTTGGCACGGAGACACCTCACGCATGTTTTTTGTCGGCGAGCCCAAGCAGCGCGCCAAAAGGTTGGTTGAGGTGACTTACGAAGCCATGAAACTTGGCATCGAAATGGTCAAGCCAGGTGTCAAGCTGGGCGACATCGGTGCGGCAATCCAGGCCCACGCATACAAAAACCGCTATTCGGTGGTCTATGAATACTGTGGACATGGGATTGGCCAAACATTTCATGAAGACCCACAGGTTTTGCACTATGGCCGCGCAGGTACCGGTTTGACATTGGAAGCTGGGATGACCTTCACCATCGAGCCAATGATCAACATCGGTAAAAGGCACTCTAAATTACTGGGAGATGGTTGGACTGTGGTCACCAAAGACCGCAGTTTGTCTGCCCAATGGGAACACACCATTGCCGTGACAGAAGACGGTTTTGATGTGTTGACAGAATCACCCAAATTCCCACTTTGATGCGGTAAACAACGATGGCACTTTTGGCCCCACCTGACCATGCGGATGATTATTTTGATGTCCTGTCATTGTCTCAACCAGGGGCTGATGCCATTGCCTTGAAAGCCGAGTTGGCTGAAGCTGATGCTCGGCTGGCTGAACATTTTTATCAATGGCAAAACATATCTCGTTTGGTGCGCACACGCGCATGGGTGGTCGAGCAATTCATTCTGTATTTTTGGCACCAGTCTTTTGAACCAAAAGACGCGGTGACTTTGGTGGCTGTTGGTGGCTTTGGTCGCGGGGATTTGCAACCCCATTCTGATGTTGATCTGTTGATCCTGTATCGCCAACAATTGCCACAAGAAGCGGTGGCCAGTTTCATTCAAAACCTTTGGGATTTGGGCCTGGACATTGGACATGCAGTGCGCACGGTTGATGAATCCGTGGCTTTGGCTTCCGAAGACGTCACCGTGGCGACCAACATCATGGAAGCCCGTTACATGCGTGGCGAAGAGGCCCTTTTTTCAGACATGGTATTGCGTTGTCGAGATGACAGCATTTGGTCCGGAAAAGATTTTTTCCAGGCCAAATACCAAGAACAATTCCACCGCCACAAAAAATGGGGTGGAACGGCATACAATCTCGAGCCCAACATCAAGGAAGGTCAGGGCGGTTTGCGGGACATCCAAATGGTCACCTGGGTGGCGCAAAGGCATTACCACGTCTCATCCATGCATGGTTTGGTCGATGTGGGCTTTTTGGCACCCGATGAATACATTCGCCTGCAGAAAGGCCAGCGCAAGTTGTGGAAAATTCGCTACGCCCTGCACCTGTTGGCTGGCAGGAAAGAAGACCGCTTGTTATTCGAATACCAAAAATCACTGGCCAAGATTTTCGGCCACATTGATGACGATGATGGCTTGGCGGTGGAAAAATTCATGCAAGCCCATTACCGCAATGCGATGCAATTGGAATTGCTCAACATTCGCCTGTTGCAGTTGTTCAAAGAGAACATCTTGCTCGGCGGTGAAGCGGCCAAAACAAGGGTGTTGAATGATGATTTCCTCACCATCAATGACTATTTGGAAGCCAAAGATCCGCGCTTGTTTTTCGACAAGCCCAGTGCCGTGATGGACGTGTTCTTGCTGTGTCAGGAACACAAGGCCATCAAGGGCATTCGCGCCAACACCTTGCGCTATTTGAGCCAATCATTGGAAGTGATAGATGATGAATTTCGCAACGACCCTGAAATCAAATCTAAATTTTTGGCGATTTTCAAACACAATGATTTGGTGTTCACCCAATTGAGCATGATGAATGCCTTGGGTGTTTTGGGCTTGTATCTGCCGGTCTTTGGTCAAATCGTCGGTCGCATGCAATACGATTTATTTCACATGTATACCGTCGACCAACACAGCCTGTTTGTGTTGCGGAACATCAGGCGCATCATTCGCAACGGGGACAAGCACCCCTTGGCACACCAAGTGGCGAGCCATTTCAAACGGCCCTTTGTACTGTGCTTGGCGGGTTTTTTTCATGACATTGCCAAAGGACGTGGCGGCGACCACGCCGAGTTGGGTGCCGTCGATGCACAACACTTTGCCGAAGCATTTGCGGTGGGTGAAGACGATGGGGCACTGCTTTCCTGGTTGGTGAAATACCATTTGATCATGTCGGTGGTGGCGCAGAAGCAAGACATTTCTGATCCGCAAGTGGTTGATAATTTTGCTGCTTTGGTTGGCAATCAACGCCACTTGGATGCCTTATACGTGCTGACGGTGGCTGACATCACAGGCACCGACCCCAAGCTGTGGAATGCTTACAAAGACAGCTTACTCAGCGAGTTGTATCAACGGACATTGCAACATTTGAAACAAGTCCAACCGCAAGACCCCGTTGCCCACACACAGAACATGGCGATGGAAGGTTTACCCCCAGCTGAGTTGAAATCAATCAAAGCCCTTTGGACCCATTTCCCGCGTCGATTCTTCAAAGAAAACAGCCCCGAACAAGTGGCAAAAATCAGCCTCGCGGTTTTGAATAACCAGGGTGGCAACACGGTGTTCTTTACTGAAAAACACTCCGATGGGTTCGAGTTTTTTATTTATGGCCAAGAGCACAAAGGGTTGTTCCATCATGTGGCCAAGTTGTTGACCGCCTATCCTGTCAATATTGTTAATGCACGCATCTTGAGCTCTCAAAAACAAAGTGTCATGGACAGCTTTCACTGCTTGGGCGCCTATGATGAAGCCATGTTGGACCGATTGCAGACTGATTTGATGTTGATGCTGAAAACACAACAAACACCGCCCGAAGTCGTGCCGAGGCGCACCGGCATCAACGCCAAGTATTTTGACTTGGTGACCGAAATCCAGTGTGTCCAAGGTGACGAAAAATACTGGACCAAAATGGAAATCAAATGCAACGACCGCCATGGCTTATTGGCCACCATCACAGGTGTGTTTTTGAAGCATGAAATTGATGTGGAAGGGGCAAAGATTTCCACCTTTGGTCACCAGGTTGAAGACGTTTTCTGGCTCAGTCAGAATGGTTTGGCTTTGAGTGGCGCTGTGAAAAAAGCAGTGATCGAGGGTTTGATGTTGGCATTGAGTGAGGAATGAAATGAAGCAAACAATCACAGTGGGTCTGGCCCAAATGGCACCCGTGTGGCTGAACCGGTTGGCCACCACAGAAAAAGTGCTGGCGATGATGGCGCAAGGCCATGAACAACAATGCGACTTACTGGTTTTTGGTGAAGGTGTGTTGCCGGGATATCCGTTTTGGATTGAGCTGACCCAAGGTGCTCGATTCAATGCACAGGACCAAAAAGAAATCCATGCCCATTATTGTCAGCAGGCGGTGCAAATTGAGCGTGGCGATCTGGATGCGATTTGTGAACAAGCCGCTGCATACCAAATGGCTCTTTATCTGGGCATCATAGAACGGCCCGTTGACCGTGGTGGTCACAGTTTGTACTGTTCGATTGTTTACATCAATGAACAGGGTGTTGTGAAATCGGTACACCGTAAATTGATGCCGACCTATGAAGAACGATTGACCTGGTCGGTGGGTGACGGTCATGGCTTACAGACCCATCCATTGGGCCCGTTCACAGTGGGTGGCTTGAACTGTTGGGAAAATTGGATGCCTTTGGCCAGAACCGCGTTGTATGCCCAAGGAGAAGATTTGCACGTCGCCAATTGGCCAGGCAGCATCAGAAACACACATGACATCACCCCAATGATGGCCAAAGAAGGGCGCTCATTTGTAGCTTCTGTCAGTGGGTTGATGCGACCTGAAGACTTTCCTCAAAACAGCCCCTATCACGAGGCCATCATGGCCGGTTGTGATGGCATTGAATATTTAGCAGATGGCGGTTCTTGTCTTTGTGCTCCAGATGGTTCATTCATAATTGAACCACAGGTGGGCAGCGAAGGTGTTTTCAGTGCCACCATTGACCACGTCAAGGTTTATCAGGAACGACACAACTTTGATCCCGTCGGCCATTATTCACGCCCCGACGTGTTTGATCTTAAGGTCAATAAAACCCGTCAATCCTTCAAAAACGAATAGAATCCTCGATCAATCACAAAACCGTCAGTTTGGCAAATTTGGCGGCCAGGACTTTGGGACCAACCTGGTTGAATTGCACCAGCACTTGCAGGTAATCGCCTTTGCCACTCATGTCGGTGATCACGCCTTCGCCGAAGCTCGCATGTTGGACGGTTTGTCCGACACGATAGGGTGAGTCTGGTGTCGACATGCTTTGCTGTCGAAAAGGTGTTTGGGCGGACACTGATTGGCGATGGGTCCTGGCGGGGTGGATGTTGCCACGCTGCTGTTGCACCAAGTGTTCGGGGATTTCTCTGAGGAATTGAGACGGCTGACAAGGTGATATTTTGCCTCGAATTCGCCTTGAAGTGGCATAACTCATGAACAACTGCTTTTCAGCTCGGGTGATGCCGACATAGCACAAGCGGCGTTCTTCTTGGAGTTTGTTGATGTCTTCCATGGAATTTTGGTGCGGGAACAGGCCTTGTTCCATGCCCACCAAGAACACCACTGGAAATTCCAAGCCTTTGGCCGAATGCAACGTCATCAGTTGGACATGGGGCTCGTCTTTGTTGTCGCGGTCTCCAGCATCCAATGAAACGGCAGCCAAGAACGAAGCCAAAGGGGACAACCCCAGTGCATGGTCTTCATCGGTCATGCTGTGGGTTTCGGCGGCATTGATCAATTCGTCCAAGTTCTCCAATCGGGTTTGGGCCTTTTCTGGCGGCTCCTTCATGTAATGGTCTTTCAAAGCTGTGCGTTCGATGGTGTCAGCGAACAAGGCGCTCAATGACTGGTCTTTTTGGGTCAGATCCAGTTCATCAATCAGGTTGCAAAAAGCGGCATAGCTGTTGGCGGCTCGGGCGCTCAAGCTGCCGTTTTTGACCAATGCCATGCCCGCTTGCCAAAGGCTGGTTTGGTTGATTTGGGCATGGTTGCGGATCATGTTGAGTGTTTTCAAGCCCAAACCCCGAGTGGGCGTGTTAATGACGCGCTCAAATCCGATGTCATCGTGGCGGTTGTTGACCAAGCGTGCATAGGCCATCACGTCTTTGATTTCAAGGCGTTCGAAAAAACGCAATCCACCATAAATTTGGTAGGGGATGCTGCGCTTGATCATGGCTTCTTCAAGCAGTCGAGACTGGGCATTGGAACGGTACAAAATGGCGATTTCATCGGCACGGGTGGTTCGGGCCAGCAACTGCTCAATCGTTTCACCGACAAAGAAGGCTTCATCGAACTCAGAATGCGATCCGTAAATGGCTATTTTGTCGCCGCGGTCTTGAGCGGACCAGAGGTTTTTGCCCAGCCTTTGTTTGTTGTGAGCAATCACACCGTTGGCGGCATCAAGGATGTTTTGTGTCGATCGGTAATTTTGCTCCAGTTTAAACATCGCCGTGTCGGCATACAATTGCTGGAAGTCCAAGATGTGATCCACTTTGGCACCGCGCCAAGCGTAAATGGATTGGTCGTCATCGCCAACGACAAAAACTTTGTTGTCACGTCCTGCCAACAGTTGAATGAAGGCCGATTGGATGCTGTTGGTGTCTTGAAATTCATCAACCAAAATGTGTGAAAAACGCATTCGGTATTTCTGTAGCACATCGTCATTGTTGAGCAGCAATTCATGGGCCCTGAGCAGCATTTCTGCGAAATCCACCAGGCCAGCTCGGTCACAGTGGTCTTGGTATTGCTGGTAGACTTTGATCATGGTTTGGTTGTTGAAGTCGCCAAAATCTTCCACTTCGTCAGGACGCAAGCCGTCGTTTTTCTTGTCATTGATGTAACCTTGAATGGAACGGGGTGGCCATTGTTTCTCATCCAGCTCCAAATCATTGAGGCAACGCCTGATCAACCGGTATTGGTCATCAGAATCCAGAATCTGAAAATTCTTTGGCAGTCCGGCGGCTTCGGCATGGATTTGCAACAGGCGCAAGGCAATGCCGTGGAACGTGCCAATCCACAGGCTGTTGACGTCTTGCTTCAGCATATAGGCGATGCGGTTGCGCATTTCCGCTGCGGCTTTGTTGGTGAAAGTCACTGCCAGTACGCTGTAAGGGGAAATCAGTTCTGCACCGATGAGCCAAGCAATCCGGTGCACCAAAACCCTGGTTTTGCCACTGCCTGCACCGGCCAAAACCAAGGCATGCTGTGAAGTGGTGGTGACGGCTGCGGCTTGGTCGTCGTTGAGGTTGTCTAAAATATCTTCTGTGCTGATGTTCATGAGGGCCAATGGTCGTTGTCTTCCAGAACATGCACCCGATGTCCTGTAATTTGTTTGAACTGTTGTTTGATTTGCTGCTCAATGGCACCGATGCCACCGGGGTGTAAAGGGTAGTAGCAGAGCTGGCTTTGTTGGTCTTTTGCTTTGACACCGATGGCCACCAGTCCGGCTTTCTGGCTTTCAATGAAGGTGATCTCCACCCCTTGGTCAGTGGCCAATTCACCATCACAAGTGAGCCAGTAATCACCTGTCAATCGCTGTTGCTCGAAACTGCCCAGGCAAATTTTTTCTTCAGACAATGGCCAGTGGGTGGCCTGGAATGCATGGATTTCTAAACCATGGGCTTCAAAAGCCGCCATCGCGGTGCGTTGTTGTACCAACCAGTCCACATATCCTTGTGGCGAGGCGCCGAAAAATTGATCCATCTGCACCATGCTGAACATCGGTGTGAACAGCAAATGATCAACCAAATAATAATGGTTGTGGTGGGCACTGTGGACCCGGGTTTTGGCCTGATCCTGAAGGACGGCATGCTCTATCATTTGCCAAGCACTGTCTTGTCCCAGTTGTTGGTAGTGGTTGTGCATCATGGCCACCAAATCCAAATGGGTCATGTAATTGGCGTGATTGACGTGTAGACCCATGTGGTTGTTCAAAGCTTGGTAGGTGCCGGGGGAAATCATCCCTTTGCGCATCAAGTCTTTTTCAAAACAAGCCGCCAAATGGTCATCGTCGGTAAAAACAATAAAGGGCAACAACAACAGGGGTTGCTCACTTTGTTTCGGTTGTAACCCCGCTGGCATCAGGTCATTGTTGGCACCAATCGACAGCACTTTGTTTTGTTGCGATTCACCTTGAAAGGCCGCTGATGCATACTGTGCCAGCGCGTGGTGGATCGGCCACTGAGGCTGTAAAACTTGCTCGACGGGGTATTGGGCACAGGCAACCACCATGGCCGAAGTGGCAGATTGCATGGGCAAGATGGCAGACAGGTCTTTGGCCATGGCCGCTGTGATTTCACTGGCTGCCTGGCGGTCGGCTGCTTGTTGACCGGTTTGTTGGCACTCCAAAGCGATCAATCCCTTGAGCTGGTGTTGGTGGGTCATTGGTTCAATCCTGCTGGTGTTCTTGGCCTTGGTCCAAATAGCTTTGTTCTTCCTCGAACCAGGGCAGTAAAATGCCAGACAGCTCTTTGGTTCCTTCTTTGCGCAAGGCCGAAAACATTTGACAAGTGGTGGTTTGACTCAAGGCAGCAATTTGCTTTTTGACTTGCATCAAAGTTTGTTTGGCTTGGCTGTTTTTGAGCTTGTCGGCTTTGTTCAATATGACGTGTGAACGCATCCCGGAATTGAATGCCCAAGTGATCATCTGTTTGTCAAAATCCTTCATTGGGTGCCGGATGTCTTGAATGATGACAACACCAATCAAGCTCTGCCTTTTCATCAAGTAATTGTTGATCTCTTGGTCCCAATGTTTGCGCATTTTAAGGGGCACTTTGGCATAACCGTATCCGGGCAAATCGACCAAACGGCGGTTGGGGGCAAACTCAAAGCAATTGAACAATTGCGTTCTGCCAGGGGTTTTACTGACCTTGGCCAAGCCTTTGTGATTGGTCAGGGCATTGATCGTGGTGGATTTGCCCGCATTGGATCGGCCAGCGAATGCAATTTCCATCCCTTCATCGGGAGGCAGTTGAGACATCTTGAAAGCGCTGATCAAAAACTGACAGCGATTGAACAGGTTGGCCATGTGAGACAATTCAAATCAAAAAGGGCTATTTTAAATGAGCGCATGAGAATTTGATATGTTCGCATCGTGCATATCGGCTATAATATCGCCTTTTTGAACATTGCTACCGAAATAGGGGTTATTATGAAACGCATCAGTCTGTTTGTGTTGTTGCTTGTTGCCATGCCATTGATGGCTCAAGATGCTGAAAAAGGCAAAGCATTGTCCGGAACATGTATGGCTTGCCACGGTATGGATGGTAACAGCGTCAATCCCATCTGGCCTTCCATTGCGGGTCAACACGCGCAATACATTGAGCGTCATTTGAAACTGTTCAAGTCTGGTGAGCGTGAAAGCGCCAACATGGCACCCATGGTGGCCACATTGTCTGATCAAGACATGAAAGATTTGGCGGCCTTTTATGCGGGTCAAACCATGAAATTGAAAGCGGCTGATCCAGAGCAGGTTGAGTTGGGACGTCAAATTTACCAAGGCGGGATCAAGGACAGGAATGTGCCTGCTTGTATGGCGTGTCATGGACCCACAGGTCAAGGCAATCCATTGTCAGGTTATCCCAAAGTGGCCAACCAACATGCAGCCTATGCCGTCAACGAATTGAAACTGTTCAGAGACGGTCGAACCGTTGGTAACAAAGACGATGTCAACGGCAAAATCATGGCCGAAGTCACCCAATACTTGAGTGATGAGGAAATTGCGGCTGTGGCCAGTTACATGCAAGGTTTAAAGAAAAACCAGTAATTTCGAACCCATGACCTTGGGTTTTGTCCAAGGCACGGTAAATATCAGAAAGAGGAAATCATGAAAAAAATCTCATTGTTGTTGGTCTTGTTTTTTGTTGCCGCTTGCTCTCAAGCTGAAAACACAGCATCGGCCAAAACCGAAGCCCAACCAGCCACCACCCAAGATGAGCATGCAGGCCATGATCATGGACCTGTGACCAAGGAAGTGCTGCCTCCAGGCAATGACTTCAAAGCGGGCATCCATTACAGTGTTTTGAACCCTGCATGGGACACCGAAACCGATGACATTGTTGTGTATGAGTTTTTTGGCTACCTGTGCCCTCACTGTTATTCTTTTCAGCCATACATGAAAGCTTTTGAACAGCGAAATGATGGCAAAGTCAAAGTGATCAGGGTGCCAGTGGTGTTCCAGCCCATTTGGAAAATATATGCCCAAGCCTTTTACACGGCAGACAACATGGGTATTTTGGAAAAAACGCACGAAGCCTTTTTTGAGGCCATTCACCAGCACAAGAAGCAGTTCAGGACGATTGAGCAGATTGCCGATTGGTACAGCAGCTCCTTTGGTGTTGATAAAGCCCAATTTTTATCAACCGCCAATTCATTCATGATTGATGGCATGATTCGCAAAGGTGACCAAATGATGCGTCAAATGCAAATCCAGTCAACGCCTACCATCGTGGTTAATGGCAAACTCAAGCCCAACGGCAAGCAATTGCGTTCACGTGAAGACATGATGAAAGTGGTGGATTACTTGGTGGGGTTGGAAAGCCAAGAAAGCATGTGATTCATGCGAGTTCATACTGACACAAAAAAACCGGCAACAGTGGCCGGTTTTTTTGTGTCTGGCATTTGTGTGTTGTCAGTCATTCCATTCTTCATTGGCAACTGAGCTGACGATGGACTTGGCCGTGCGCTTGATGCCTTTGGCTGCTGTTTGCAGTTTGTTGGCATGGTGTTTGGGTTTCATCAATTCATAATATTCACCGTGATCGCGCAATTTGCCCTGGCGAAACAGTTCGATGAATATGGATTTGGGGGTCAAGCTGCCATTGGCATGACGGCGACAAATAACATCAAATGATTCTTTGTCTTCAATTTTAGGAATCAAGAAGTTTTCGTCTTTCTCGCAGATGGCTTTGACGTCATTGAAAATCAGATCGACTTTGCTGTCTTTCAATTGCGCTTCTTCAGCGACAATGTAAGGGGCGACAAAGCGACGATCAATGCCAGTTCGGGCTGAAATTTCAACCACGGTGGCCCTTGGCTTGGCTTTTTTGCACTCTTTAACAATGTGCATTTTGTAGTATTCCATGAACTCTTTATAGGAAAAGTCATAAGCCAAGGTGGCTTTGGCGAGCACTTTGGCGATCTTTTCTATGGAATCCGTTACCTGTGCTTGGTTTTTGGTGTTTTGGTCTTCTTTCATGATTTTTGGTCCGTGTTAGTTATATATATTATTACAAAATAATGTTAATCAGTCCACAAAATACAAAATTATTCAACCCATGAAACAGGTCAAAGCACGGAGTTTTTGTGCTCATTGCTGATAAACATCAAATCGGCATGATTTTCCAGTCAGCTGATATGTGGGCTTCTGTACCAGAACACAAGGGGCTTTTGTCGGTCTTTTCACCACCACTTTTTTCACAGCACATTTTTGTGCTGCTTGAAAAAGTACAGGAAGCGCGTCATCAATATGACCATGTAAGCGGTGAAATAATTGCATGTCTTTTTTAACCAATGCACTTTTTTGTCTCTCAGGAAACATGGGGTCTAAATAAACCACATCATGTTGTTGGCGTGCCATCACTGAAAGGGCGTCGGTGGCCAGCAGTTTGAAAGGTTGATGCTGGTGCATGTTTTGGTAACGAATGAGGCCATCTTGGAGTAAGGCGGCCACCACAGGGTGCTGTTCACAAGCCGTGACCTTGAAATGAGCTTGTGAAAGTAAAAAAGATTCACGGCCAAAACCACAGGTGGCGTCAAGAACGCGGGTTTGCGCTTGGTCTTTGATGCGGCAGGCCTTGATCAGCATTTCTCCACCCAAATGTTGGCGAGAACGGTGAGCGGTGCGGCCAGAAAGGAAGTCGACACAAGCGTTGATGTTCTGGTTTTTGTTGTCGCTCAAAAACAAAACCCCGTCTCTCAGAGACAGGGTCAGTTCGTTTGGCAGGGCTTCAATCACTGGGTCTGGGTCCAGGCCCAGCATGTGTAAGTGTTGTGCCAGTGATGGCATCAACGATTTTTGATGTTGACAAAATCCCTGGTTTTGGCGCCTGTGTACACTTGCCGTGGACGGCCAATGCGTGTGTCAGGCGTTTCATATTGTTCCAACCATTGTGATGTCCAGCCGACAGTCCGTGCGATGGCAAACATCACAGTGAACATTTGTGTGGGGATGCCCAGCGCCTTGTAAATGATGCCTGAGTAGAAATCAACATTGGGATACAGGTTGCGTGCCACGAAGTAGTCATCTTTCAATGCAATTTCTTCCAGCCTCATGGCCAATTCCAGTTGTGGGTCTTGAACGCCCAGCTCGCCCAACACATCGTGACAGGCTTGTCTGATGATGGTGGCTCGAGGGTCAAAGTTCTTATAGACGCGGTGACCAAAACCCATCAATCTGAATGGGTCATTCTTGTCTTTGGCTTTGGCAATGTATTTGTCGATTTGAGACACGTCACCGATTTCATCCAACATGGTCAAAACGGCTTCGTTGGCACCGCCATGCGCAGGGCCCCACAAAGATGCGATGCCAGCTGAAATACAAGCAAATGGATTGGCACCAGTTGATCCGACCAGGCGGACGGTTGACGTGGAGGCATTTTGTTCGTGATCG
>JAUHZH010000313.1 GCA_030426065.1 Gammaproteobacteria bacterium | reverse complement strand
CGCCTGATGTATACCGAAGCATCGTAACTGAGTTCTATGATCAAACCAGCCTCATCCAAAGCACCCGCATTCAACTCATCAATGGCGATGTTGACTTCGTCCAAAATCGACACAGTGTTGGAGTCGCTGCCACTTTGTAAGGTGATGTAATAAGAAGGGTAACCATTGCGCTTGTTGACGCCAAAACCATCAACCGGAACTTTTTCAACTGTGGCCAGTTCATTTAAGTGAATCGGTCTTCCATCAACCCATGCCACAATCATGGATTCAATTTGATTTAAATCATGTTGGCCCAAAAAACGGACGGTGTATTGACGCCGACCGACATCAGCAAAACCAGCAGACACGTCGGTTGCGGCTGCTATGCTTTGTGTGATGTTACTGATGGGAACGCCCAGAGCCGCTGCCTGGTAAGGGTCGAAATTGATGCGAACTTCTAATGGACGCCTGGAATTCATGTTGACCCGGCTGACACCTGGAATCCGTGCCAATCGGGGTTCAATCACCTCATCAAAAATGAATTCGTATTTCTCTGATGTGTAATCAGCATCCAAGTTGTCCTTTTGTGTGTAGACTTGAATCGATGCCACATTGGGTTGTCCCTGCCCGCCCACCGCAACAAATGGTTCGCCTGCGTCAACAGGCAAAGGGGGTGCCTGATTGAGGTTATTGATGACGTTGATAAAGGCTTGTTGCATGTCCGTGTCATGATCGAAGGTCAATGTGGTGTTGGTGAACCCTCGATTGATGTTGGATGTGATTTCTTTCAAGCCCGGTGTCCTTCTCAAAACCGTCTCTTGAGGTTCGATGATGTTGGACTCCATTTCCGCTGGTGCAGCCGCTCGCCAATTATTAAAAATTGAAATTTGCGGTTGAGATAAACTGGGTAACAGTTGAATGGGTCTGTCTTTGATGGCCATGTAACCAAACAAGGCAATCAAAGCCAGGACCACAGCAATGCTGGCGGGGTTTTTGATGCTGACATGGGTTAGGTTCATGGTCACACTCTTTTAATTATCGAAACCAGTTTACCAGCGCCTGATGCAGTTGGTAATAGGCCGAACGACCTATTTACGATGGATGACGTAGGCCAAAAGTCATGAAATGTAAAAAAACTGACAAGTACTCAATATGGACACTTCAATTGAGACAATAGGGATGTAGGAGGGTCATGTGAGCAAGATACAGAAAAAGTGGATTACCAGGTTTTACAACCCTGAGATTGCTTCAGTCGATTCGCTCCATCGCAATGACCACTTGGGTTACGGCCAGGCCTATTTTGAATGTCAGTGGAATTAAGGTCTATTGGTGTGACTGAAAGTGGTGTCTGAAAGTTGACAATTAAGTGGGATGAGGCAGGTCATAGCACCTGCCTCATTTTCAGGGTGGATCAGTGAAACACGTGGTCGATGGACACCACTTTGACTTGGTCTGACTTCAGTTTCAAATCATACAATTGAATCACTTCATCTTCAGCCATTAAGCTGGCTGGTTTATCCGAATTGTATTGCATCGGAGACACCGTGCCTTCAACCAAACGTTTTTTCATGTCTTCAGCGTCTTTGGCAATGAAGACAAAGTGGATGTCGTCTGTTTGCAAGTGCTTCTTGATCACGGCGTTGACTTGTTCAACCGACAGGTTGGCCAAACCCTCTTTGACCATGGTGACGAAATCATCGTTTCCATAGAACTCGCTGTCCAAGTGATATCCCAAAACACGGTCCTGACCTTTCAGTAACAGGCCCGCGTATTTGGTCAAAAACAAACGGGTGTTTTCGAATTGGGTTGCTGTCATCCCTTCTTCAATCAACTTTTCCAATTCATACATCGCTGTGCGGGTGGCGAAATGGGCGTCGTTGTTGCTGCGCAAGGGTCGCAGCCACACTTGAAAAATTTGTTCACTTCGGGCCAGGTTGGCATTCGGCTGGGTTCTGTACATGCCCCTTGGGAAATACTCAATGTAAGCATAGTCACCGTAGTTCATGCCCCTTGCTTCGCGGATGCGTTGGTACAAGAAGCTGTTTGAGTTGCGGTGCTCACCTAAAAATGAACGAACCAACCACAAGGCCACCCAATCTTCGTGGCTGCGATTGACTTCAATGGGGAAACCAAATGAAACCGCGGTGGGTTTGGTGTCTTTTTCTACAATGGTGACATGACGACCAGAAAAGTCAGGGGCTTGGCCGATGTTTTTCACAGCCTGTCCAGTGGCTTTCAAACCCTTAGCCAAACGTTGCTTCAACGATTGGGTCAATGCATCAGACAGGTTGCCTGTGATGCCCAAGGTCAGTTTGTCTTGGGTCAACTGTTGCTCATAGAAGGCTTTGACATCGGCCAAAGTGATGCTTTCCAAATCAGACACATGACCCAAGTTCAAAGCCCCATAAGGATGACCAGGATACAATGCTTCATAGAGCACTTCTTTACCCAGCTCTTCATCGTTGTTGCCTTTGAGGTCGGTTTGGATGGCATTGATGGCTTGGGTTTTGAGGCGCGAAAAGTCGTCTTCTCTGAATCCGGGGTTGAGCAAGTTATCCAACACCAAATTCAACCATTCGTCTGCTTTTTCTTTGTGTACTCGACCTGAAAATGACATCATTTCTTTGTCGACTTGAGAGCCAAAATAGGCCGCCATGGGCAGCATGGCTTTTTGGATTTCTTGGTAAGTTTTGCTTTTCGATCCCGCATCAGTCAACATCGCCGCGGTCAAGTTGGCCAAACCTTTTTTGCCCATTGGATCTTGTGCAGAACCCGTATGGAACAACATGTTGACATCAACGATGTCGCTGTTGTTGCGCTGATCAGCCACTTGGAAATTGATCGAGGCATCTTGTTGTGCCGCTGCCACGGCATCTGCCAAGGCAAAGTCATCATTCAAGGATTCGACGGATTCACTTTGCGCCAAAGTGATCATGATGCGACCGTCGTCGACCAAAAAGCGGTTGGCAGCCCATTGCACATCAGCCGGTGTGATTTCGTCCAACCTTCGGTATTGGTGATTGACGTACTCTGGGTCACGGTTGTATTGAACCACCGATGCCAACATGTCGCCGATGGCCTCTGAATTATCTAACGAATTGGTGAAGCCATAACGGGCCGCAGATTTGATGTCGTTCAAGGCTTTGGCGTCCGCGGTTTCGGTGCGTGCTTTGACGATGGCAGCCACCAAGGCTTCTTTGACCGCTGAATAATGTTTGTCATCGGTCAAGCGAGCCAACAAATAAATCAAACCAGGGTCTTTGCTGTCAGGTGAGTAGAAAAACAAAGAGTCAACCAGTTGCCTTTTGACCACGATGTCTTGGTACAAATCAGAATTACCTCCAAAGTACAACTCACCCATCATGTCGATGGCTGCTTTGTCTTTGACCATGGGGTCGCCAGATGCACCTCTGAACA
>JAUHZH010000312.1 GCA_030426065.1 Gammaproteobacteria bacterium | reverse complement strand
AGCATCGCTGCACCACACAGACGCCACATACCACATTAGACTTTTCCTGAACTTCGCTTGAACTTGCCATCAATCAAAGGCAGTCAGTGGGCGTTTTTTTTGGTCAGTCATAATTGGCATGAAGCAATCGGCTGACGAATGTCTCCCAGTCGATTTTTCTGACAAAGCCAACGATGTTGATTTTGGGGATGCCACCACCCTCTACTATGGTGAATTGGCGACCCGTGTTTTTGATGCCACCGATTTGACAAACGGCATTGTGAAGCACACAGCTGAGTCTGATTTGCTTGTATTTGAAATCATCAAAAAACCTTAAAAAGCTGCGCGACACAGCACCTTGTATGCCACCCAAGGAAGAAATGTTGTCCACAGCTTGTTGGCTGATGGTTTGGTCCACGCCTTTGTGTTTGACAGTGTAAATTTCTGCATCAAGGCGGTCGGTTTTCCAGTTGGTCACGCGCAAATCACGAACCGTGCCGGATAACATGCCCGTGATTTTTCCAAAATCAAACGTTTCAGTCACTTGACCCAAATTCAACCCTTCGAACTGAATGTCTGCTGCAATCACGGGGGCCACGCCAAACAACCGTTCTGTTGCCAAATCATTGATTCGCATGGTCCCTTCAAAAACCTTCAAATCCAAACCGCCTTCAAACCGCATCACAGGCCCCTTCTTAACCACCGAAGGGATGCGGCCACTGAGCTTACCTGACATGATTGGCCAACCCATTTTCTCAGTCACCAATGCCAAAGACATCGGGTGGATGGTGGCACTCAACTCCATGTCCAACTCAGGGGAAAACAATGCGGTGATTTGCCAATTCTCTATCGCAATGCTGCCATCAAAAACCGGCCATTCTGGCTGCCCCAGGACTTTAACCTCATCTTGTTGTAACAACACTTCTGCAACCGCTTGTCCGACAGGAATACCCGCAACCAGCAAACCGTCCCAGGTCAATTCAGACACTTGCTCATGTGTTGAATCTGCCCAGTGCAATTCACCGTTTAAGTTTTGTGTGGCCAACTTACGCAATGTGTTTTCAAAATAAAACTCGTTGAAGGACAAATCCACAGATTGGACTTTTTGTTGATCCACCACGACACGCAATTCGAAAGCCCCTTCCATCAAACTGCCTTTGAATCCGTACAAGTCCAAGACGCTGGACAAGCCGTTTTTGTTGAGTATGGCAGCGTCTTGCACCTGCCAATGGAGTTGTCCTGTTTGTAACTCACCCTGTTCGTTCAAATCGGCATCAACCAACAGTGTGTGGCTGCTGGGGTCTTGAATTTTAAGTTGCACCGACCAGCCAGCACCACCATCCAGTCGAACCTGGCCACTGAGTTTCAGAGGCACTTGATTGAAGTTCAAATAAACCGGACCCAGCAATGCTTCACCCTGGTTGATATCAAAAGCCCATTCAGCAGCGATGTGTTCCGTGTCGAGATCCACCTGACCTTGACCACCCAAAGCAGCCACAACAAACTCATCGCCCCATGCATTGTCGAACCCTTCAATGACCAAGGCATCGCTGACCACATGACCGGTTGTGGTGTTCCAGAACAAATCACCCGAGAGTTGCGCCTGCAAGTCATCCAAAGGTTCAATTTTTAGCAGGGATTGGATGTGCTGCCAAGACAACTGCTTGAGTTGAATAGGTAAGTTATCAGAAAAGGATTCATCCAAAAACAATGCCAGTTGGCCCTCAAATAATTGGGCGCCAATTTGCCATTGGTTTTGACCCCAGTCAATCTCGCTGCTGAGTTGTAAAGACCAGTGGTGACCCAAAGCATCCAGTGACAACGAGGCTTGTTGGCATTGGTGCTGAGGGTATACAACGGTGTGTTCAGGACATACATATTGAACATTTTTGATGGCATGGCCTTGCCACTCACCTTGACTCAAAGCCATTCTGGTCTCACCAGCCTCTTGCCACAGCCGCAACCCTTCTACTTGCCATTGTGAAGCAGATGCGATGGTTGCGAGGAAAATAATCAAGGGTTTTAATTGCATGTTCAAGATTTTACACTTATTCTAATTGTTGTGGAATCCAGTAAATTGACACCGGCTTTCCATGCTTTTTTTCATACAAGGAAGAAGAAATGTCTCAACAAGTTCTGGTGGTGGACGACAACCACATCAATCGCCTGTTTTTACAAGCCACTTTGCGCAAAGCAGGTCATCAAGTCAGCCTCGCAGATGACGGCTTCCAAGCGATAGAGCTGGCAGAAAAAAAAGTGTTTGATTTGGTGTTTATGGACATCCGAATGCATGGCATGGATGGTTTTGAAACAGCCAAACGCATCCAAGTGATTCAAAATGTACCCATCATTGGCGTTTCTGCCGAACCCATCAGGGATGAAGAACATGTGTTTGTGGATGCCTTACTCAAACCCCTGAAAATTGAAACGGTGCTGGCGGCATTGACACAACATGCGCAAGAACCCAGCCTGTTCAATAAAGAAAAATCTTTGGCCACAGCCAACAACAACCCCGTCATAGCCTCACAATTGAAACAATTGTTTTTGGAAAAATTATCCGATCAAATTGAGCAAGCCAAAACACTACAAAGTGCAGGTGAACTTGAATCGCTACAAGACCATTGGCATCAAGTTTTGGGCGGCGCACAAATGTGTGCTGCTGAATCGTTCGTGACTGCAGTGGTAGAAATGAAACAGTTGCTGAAAGCAGGTGATGAGGGTGGTGTGGAAAAACAGTGGCTTTTGATTGACGACTTGGTTGACCAGATGTTGAAAGATGGTCAATGACCGACTTTGTCTTTGATCTGTTCTTTTAAGTCTTTGCCAGGCTTGAAGTGGGGGGCGAACTTGGCACCCAATGGCACGGGGTCACCGGTTTTGGGGTTGCGGCCCATTCTGGGCTTGCGCTGTCGCAATGTGAAACTTCCAAAACCCCTGATTTCAATTCGATCACCATTGGCAATGGTTGCACTCATGTGATTGATGATTTCTCGCACAGACATGTTGATGTCTGACTTGGTCAATTCTGACCCTTCAAACACTTGAGTTAACAATTGAACTAATTCTGAACGGGTGATGGATTCTTTCATTAACTTTGATTATAACGAAACCGGAAAAAATAAAAAGGGGTAAATCAAAAAAAGTCAAAGAATCATGCATTTACACACGACTCTTTGACTTTCGATCTTAAAAAAGCAGTGGATTAATCGTCCATTTGCTCTTTCAACAAATCACCCAAGCTGGTGGTGCCTGAAGCGCCTTTCTTGTACTCGTTCAAAACGTCGTTCAATTCGTCAGTTTCTTTGGCTTTCACAGAAAGTACCAATACTTTCTTGCGTCGGTCCATAGAAACGAACTTGGCTTCAACTTCATCACCCACTGAGTAAACCGCGCTGACATCATCTGTGCGGTCTTTAGACAC
>JAUHZH010000311.1 GCA_030426065.1 Gammaproteobacteria bacterium | reverse complement strand
CACGAATTTGTTGGATGACTTTAAATACAGAAGCGTCACTGACGATCACTCCTTGCCAAACTTGGTTGATCAAATCATCTTTGCTGATGGTTTCATGTGGTGCCTTGAATAAGCACATCAAGGCCGCTGCGGTTTTGTCATTCAAAGGCAGTTTCAAATCACCACTGTACAGCGCATCATCGCTGAGCCTGACCCGTTGACCAGCTAACTTGAAGTGCGTCACGTCAATCAAACACCTTCAGAAAACGTGTTACAGACATCGTATTTGCCTGTTTTCAATCCACGGGTCAGCCACTTGACTCGCTGTTCAGATGAACCGTGGGTGAAGGCCTCAACATTGACCCGGCGGCCCGCATTCTTTTGAATCGTGTCATCTCCAATGGAAGCAGCTGCCCGCAAACCTTCTTCAATGTCTCCGGGTTCCAGCACTTGATGTGACTTGTTGGCATGGTGTGCCCACACCCCAGCCAAACAATCGGCTTGTAACTCCATCATCACCGACAATTGATTGACTTTGTATTTGCTGTCGGCTTGCGATTGCCACTGGCGAACTTGCCTTTCTGTGCCGGTGATGTTTTGGATGTGATGACCGACTTCATGGCCAATGACATACGCTTGGGCAAAATCTCCTGGTGCCCCCATTTTCTTCAGTTGTCGGAAGAAGCTCAAAGACAGATACACATTGGAATCACCAGGACAATAAAACGGCCCAACCGCTTCTGAATTGATGCCACATCTGGACTGCACTTGACCATCAAACAACACCATGGAAGGGGGTTGGTAACGTTGACCTGACTCAGCAAATAACCGAGTCCACGTGTCTTCTGTGGATTGGAACACCGCCGATGCAAAGTCGGCTTGTTGCTTTTCAGCTGCCGACTGTTGTTTCGGAATGGGCACTTGCGTGCTTTGGCCTCCACTTTGACCGCCCATCATGCCGCCCAACAAATTGATAGGATTTTGACCTGTGATGACCGCGAAAATCAAGGCGATGACGATCATGGTTCCACTCAATTTGGCACCACCTCGGGCAATTCTTTTGCCCCGCCTGTCATCCACACGGTTACTTCTTTTCAGGTGTTTCCAGCGCATGTTCCAATCCTGTTAGTTTTGATTGCTTAACAGTATATCAAGTTTTGAATTCAGGATTGAAATGTTTGAATGACAACCACAAACAAATCAAAGCCAGTGCATACAAACCCAACTGGTGGTTCAACACATCAGCCAAATCACCGCCGAAATACATCAATTGGTGCAATGCATCCATGACCCAGCCGGTGGGTAAAAACATGGCCAATTGTTGCATCCACTCAGGCGTCACCTCAATCGGCCACCAACAACCACCCAAGGCCGCCAGCAACATGGAGACAATGATTGGGATGCCATTCATTTGCCCCTCATTTTGCGCCAAAGAACCAAACAACACCGCCAGTCCTGCGCATGAGGCCGACCACGCTGACAACAAAATGAACACCATCAGCCAATGGTCGCCCCAATGGATTTTGAACAGCAAAGCCCCCATGATCATGCCGTAAACCAATTGGCAAAGGGTCAATAACCATTTGCCCAACCATTTACCCATTATCAATTGTTTTTTTGAAATCGGTGCCGCTGCCAAACGCCGCAAAACACCGGTTTTTCTTTCCATGAAGAGACTCATGGCACCACTGGAAAGGGCCAACATCATGATGAACATTACCAGTATGCCAGGTACGGCTTGTTTGAAACCAGAAGGGATTTCATACCGCTCCCCTGCCAAGGCACTGTCCAAGGTGATCAGATTGGGCAAAGCATTCACGGCTTCAAAGTTGAGCTCGGTGGCACCCAAATGCTGTTTCTTCAACACCAACAAATCACCTAAAGTTTGGTAAACGGCTTTGTTGATTCTGAATTCATTCAATTGGGCCGACATGTCATCCCCTTTGAACTGGTAAGTCAAAGTCACGGCTTGTTTTTGCTTGAGTGACTCGTCCATACCCGAGGGCAACCACAATTTGCGTGAATAATCCTCAAACTGCCACTTGTCTTTGTACAAAGTTTGGTCTGTGTTGAACAGCCGCAAATCAAACTGCTCGGCTGCCAGGCGGTGATGAATTTGCTCCACCACTTTCCCTTCAATCGGACCATCATGCCAAATGGCCAGCGTCACTTTACCGCTCCCAGAACCGCCAAAGCCCTGGGTAGTGAAACCGATGAAACTGAAGAACACCAGCGGCATGATGAACATCCAAACCAACACTGATTTGTCTTTCAGCAAATACTGAAAATCCTTCACCGCAATCATCCAAACCTTGTTCATGAGCGCGCCTCCTGGGCCAATTTTTTCACCATCTTCAAATTAATGAACCAAAAAACCAAAGCCATCACCAACCCTATCACAAACGGCCAGAGCAAAGCCGATTGCCACGCTTCTCCACGAATCATCACGTCTTTTATCGCTTTCAGCAACATGCCATTGGGCAAATAACTGCCAATTTTGGCCAGCCCATCACTCATCGCCTCGGCTGGGAAAAAACTGCCGCCCAACATGGCCAAGGGCATCATAGCGGCATTGACAATGATATTCGCCGATTTGCGGCTTGGCATCAACAATGAGAAAAACAACAACAGCTGCCAAATCACCACACCAGAAAACACCAACCAAAATATCAGCAAAGGCAGCAAAGTCACATTGACATCGAAATAAGCCACACCCACCACCATCAATACCACACTGACGGTCAAAAACATCACTTTGGCATGAGTTGTTTTACCAACAAAGTAGTGGAAAATCCCACTCGGTGTAGAGACCAACCGGGGTAAAACACCATTAACCTTGTCATCTCAAAAGGACATCGCCATACCCATACCAGCGAATAACAAACTCATGAACACCGCGCCTGGGAACATCATCAAGGCAAAATTGAAAGCCGGTTTGTCATCACTTTCGGCTTCTACCGTTTTTTCTTCCAATTTTATTTGCGGTGGCATCAAGGTGTCTTCCACGTCTTCTATGGCTGCTTTTATGGCCAAAGTCAGCACCACCAAATCGGCATCATTGTATTTTCCTGTGGAAACCATTTTGTTGATTTTTTGCAGCTCATCAGCGAACAGCATCTGCAAATAATCAGCCGCATCTACCATCACGTCCATGCCCGTTTCGACCATATTGGGTAGGATGGTTTGTGCTGGATTTTTGCGTAAAGTGATGGTGGTCGGTTTCTTGTTCAGGTAATCGTCCATGAAGTTTTTTTCTATCATCAGCCACGCACTGGCCTCACCCGCATCCATCAAGGTTTGAGCCTCTGCTTCTTTCACGACTTTGACTGTAAAAAACTCAGCGGGGGGCCCTTGCCCAATACTGCCCAATAAAAATTGAGACAACATAGACTGGTCTTTATCGGTCACTAAAACCTTGCCGTGT
>JAUHZH010000005.1 GCA_030426065.1 Gammaproteobacteria bacterium | reverse complement strand
CATCAACGTCTTTATCGTCAAATCTGTCGCACCCAAGGCCGAACTCGTCCAACAAATGGAAGGAGCATTATCGGGCTTGATCGGCAATAATTTCGAGTTCAGCCAACCGATCGAGATGCGCTTCAACGAGTTGATCGCCGGTGTCCGCGGTGACGTGGCGGTCAAGGTTTTTGGCGAGGATCTCGAGCAACTCACCGCTACGGCCAATCAGATTGCCGGTGTCTTTTCCGGCATCCGGTTTCAGAAAGTCCCAAAAGCCGATCAGATGGGCCGCGTTCGGGTCCTCGTTACTTACCACCATCGTTACCTCCTACCCATACCCAAGGGCACACACCCGCCACAGGGCGGGAACCACAACGCTACACCGTTTCGTCCGGCATACATGCCAAACGCCACGTGTTTTCACGCAGTCCGCATCTTGAGGAGAGATGTCGTGGTCGCAGGCTGACGCCTTTGCCATGACACACCAACAGCAACGTGCTGTCAGGCGCACTCGTTAATCACTTGTTACAAACGCAACACAGCGACCACGCACCTCCCGCATCAAACAGATGCGTTCTCGTGCGGCCGCCCCCGTGGCCTACAAACATCGCCCCCCAGTTGGGCCCGTTCAGTCTTATCCGTCTGCCTCGGGGCGACAAAGGAAAAAATGTCAAAACCGCAGCCAAAATGTGTTTCGGTCAGCACGCTAAACGTGTTTCGGGAAAAATGACTTTGTTATAAATTGAATATTGTTTCCTGAAAAACCGGATGCGCTGTTGCCTTTGATTCAAGACTTCATCTCAAAACACAGCAAGCAGAACACAGGACTCACCGATGCCGCCTAATCAGAAAAACAATGGGTTTCAAAAAAACATTGTCTTGACGACGCTGAACAGCAAATACATCCATTCGTCGTTTTCTTTGCGGTACCTGTATGCCAACCTGGATGAATTACAAGCACAATCCACCATCATGGAGTTCACCATCCACGATCGGTCCACAGACATGGCTGAAAAGCTGCTGGCAAGGCGCCCAAAAATCATGGGTTTCAGCGTCTATATTTGGAATGTGGTCGAGACCACAGAGTTGGTGCGTTTGTTGAAAACCATTGCACCTGAAGTCGTCATCGTTTTGGGCGGCCCCGAAGTGAGCCACCTGCCGGATCAACCAGAGGTCGTGGACTTGGCAGATTTTGTCATTCAGGGTCCAGGTGAAACCAGTTTCAAGGCCTTGTGTGACCAATTGTTGCATGGAGAAACACCGCCATCAGAACACATCAAGGGCATACCGAAAGCTTTGGAAGAGCTCAACATGCCCTATGAATACTATTCAGATGAAGACATCAAAAACAGAATATTGTATGTGGAAGCCTCAAGAGGCTGTCCTTTCAAGTGTGAGTTTTGTTTGTCTTCTTTGGACCGCACTTCAAAAACATTCACACTGGACCGGTTTTTGGAAGCCATGGATCGCTTGTATCAAAAAGGGGCTCGCCATTTCAAGTTCATTGACAGAACGTTCAACCTGAAAATGGCGCATTCTTCGGCCATTTTGCAGTTTTTCCTTGATCGGATGGATCCAGATTTAACGGTTCACTTTGAAGTCATTCCCGATCGTTTACCGGACAAACTTCGTGAACTCTTGGTTCAGTTTCCGGCCAACAGTTTGCAGTTCGAAATCGGTGTTCAGACTTTCGATCCTGAAATCCAATCCTTGATTTCTCGGCGACAAGACAACGACAAAACCCATGAAAACTTGGCCTGGCTGCGTGAAAACACCCAAGCCCACATTCACGCCGATTTGATTTTTGGCTTGCCGGGTGACACTTTGGCTAATTTTGCATTGAGTTTTGATCAGCTGGTTGCGCTCAACCCACAAGAAATCCAATTGGGGATTCTGAAACGCCTGCGCGGTGCCCCCATCAATCGCCACACCCAAACATACCAAATGCGCTACAACCCAGCGCCGCCTTACACCATCCTGTCAACCGACAGAATCAGTTTTCAGGATTTACAGCGAGTCGGTCGCTTTGCCAGGTATTGGGACATTTTTGGTAATTCAGGGCGATTCAAGAACACCTTGCCTTTGTTGATGTCCACTCAGCCATTCGATCGATTCATGCAATTTTCAGATTTGTTGTTTGCCCATGAACAGTCAACCTGGAAAATTGCGCTGCGACGCCAATTTGTCTTGCTGTACCAAGTACTGACCGAACGCATGGGCTTAGAAGAAGAAAGCGTTTTTGAGTGTTTACAACAGGATTTTGACCGAAGTGGAGAAAAAGGTCAGTTGCGATTTGTTTTGGAGCGAAGCCAAGGCCAAAAACAAACCCAACACAACAAAAGGCAACGCAACCACGGGTAACCACTGTAAGTGAAGACCACTATGTTGACTCAGTGGACAATCTGCGGTTTACCCTGAGTAGTTTTTGAAACCGTGGACATTCAAGGTGACTGGAAGCGGGGCAGTTGGCAGCATGAAGCAAACCATCACGCATGGCAGTGAGTTTTCTGATTTGCTCATCGATTTTGTTGGCTTGGTCCTTGAGCTTATTGCGATCGATCATTGCTTGACCACTGTTGCTAAACATTTGGCTGATTTCATCCAGTGAAAAACCGGCATTTTGTCCCAGCTTAATCAAGTCAAGTTGTTCGATCACATTGGACTTGAAAATGCGCTTCAGTCCATGCCGACCTGGAGAATGAATCAATCCAATTTGTTCATAGTATCGGATGGTGGAAGCAGCTAGTCCGGTTCGCTTCACAACCTCGCTGATGTCTATCATTGCTTTGTAAAACCCTTGACCTCAAGTCAACTTTAAGTTGTATCATGCCATTTTAACTGAATAAACAGGAGACAACATGGATAAATCGTTTTGGCACAAAAGGTGGGATGACAACGACATTGCTTTTCATCAAAGTGATTTCAACGGGTTGCTGGTCAAACATTTTGCAGCTTTGACAATGCCGCGAGGCAGTCGAGTCTTTGTACCGCTGTGCGGAAAAACCAATGACATTGCTTGGTTTTTGGCCCAGGGTTTTCAGGTGGTTGCTGTTGAGTTGAGCGAAAAAGCTGTGGTGCAGTTGTTTGAATCACTGGACATCAGTCCTCAAGTTGATGTGGTTGATACACAAAACAAGTGTTTAAAGCGGTACCAAGGTGAAGGCATTGTTGTTTATGCTGGAGACCTGTTTTTGCTTGACCGAAACCTGTTGGGTCAGGTTGATGCCACTTATGACCGTGCGGCATTGGTGGCGTTGCCATCCCGAATGCGTGAAAAGTATGCCCAACATGTATTGGGTATCACTCGAAAGTCTCCCCAGCTGCTGATTACTTTTGCATACGATCAAAATAAAATGGAAGGCCCGCCGTTTTCAATCAGCACAGAAGAATTGGCAAAGCACTACAATTCGACCCATGTCATCACATTGAAAGAATCAGTTCCTGTACCTGGGGGATTGAAAGGAGCATGTGAAGCGAATGAACAAGTGTGGTTGTTGAAATCACGCTGAATCAAAACAGTTATACTATAGATTCCAGTAAAACCACGGCTGATGTATACGCTATGAATGTATTTAGAATCCTCCTGGTGCTGATGACCTTTTCATCAACACACGCTTCCACGCACCCATCACATGACCACAAAGTCAGCGTTTATGCTGAAGGCATTCAATCACCATGGGGCATGAAATTTCTACCAGATGGACGGCTGTTAGTGACTGAAAAAAGCGGCCAGTTGCGTTTGGTGAGTCGAACAGGTGCAGTTTCCAGGCCCATTCCAGTGGATTTGCCGATTGCTTATAAGGGGCAAGGCGGGATGTTGGATGTGGCCTTAGATCCTGCTTTTGCGGACAACCAACTGATTTACCTCTCCTATGCCAAAGACGAAGGTCGGGGTCAATCAAGAACGGCCGTTGCCAAAGGTCGTCTGACTGATAGTGGATTGAATGATTTAACCACCATTTGGCAACAAGCACACAGTGAAAAAGGCAACCACCATTTTGGGTCGCGATTGGTTTTTGACCGTCAAGGTCAGTTGTTTGTCACCACTGGTGATCGCAACCACCAAAAAGAATCGGCCCAAGATGTGACCACACATTTTGGAAAAATCATCAGAATCAACACCCAAGGTCAGCCATCAGCAGGGAACCCTTTCATCAAAGACTCCTATGCATTGCCAGACATTTACAGTTATGGACACCGCAATGTTCAGGGAGCTTACTTGCATCCAGATACGGGTGAATTGTGGATCAATGAGCATGGACCGAGGGGCGGTGATGAAATCAATCGCATCGAAGCAGGGAAGAATTATGGTTGGCCCAAAATCACCTATGGCATCAACTACATTGGCACAAAAATCAGTGACCACACCCATTTGCCAGGCATGGAGCAGCCGATTCACTACTGGGACCCTTCCATCGCCACGTCAGGCATGTTGATCTACTCAGGTGACGCGTTTCCCGAGTGGAAAGGGCACATATTCACAGGTGCTTTGAAACTGATGCACCTGAACCGCATTGCATTGAATGAAAACAACAAAGTCACAGAGGAAGAGCGGTTGTTGCTTGATCAAAGGTCTCGAATTCGAGCAGTGGAACAAGGACCAGATGGCCACATCTACGTGGCCACTGATGGAGCCCAAGGGAAAATTTTAAAAATTTCACCCCAAAGCAAAGGCCGATGATATCGACAACGGTCTGGTGCTTTGAACAAAGAACAGGGGCACATATCCCCTGTTTTGTTTGATCGAATCAGCGCTGACTGGAAGAAAACAGAAGCGTTGTCGTTGTGTGTGGCGGCCTTTGTGTTTGCACAAAGGCCGCTTTTAAAGGGTATATCATGGGGCGGGTACCGAAGTCATGGATAAACTGACTGAGCAATGTTGCAAGTCTGTGGTCGAGACATTCGATGTATCTGAAAGCTCAATGGCATAAGAGTAAAGTGCATTGTGTACATCTATAGGCGGTGAGACAGCTACAAACTCGGAATCGAGGCCCAAGTAGCCACTGGATTGAATACTGACTTGATTGATAAAGTTACCCAAGTGATCGAAAGTAAACAGTTTCATTTCAATGTACTCACTGCTGTTCACAACTTCATCTATGTATTCATATCGAACACCTTGAATGCGGTGTTTATCGGGTAATTGCAAGGGAATCACCAGCGAGCCTGCGTTGGCGCTGGATCGATAATAACATCGGTCTGTGCCTGCTTGGAATTCGGTGTGGCTGGTGTTGGGTACCGCACCTTCTGGCGTGTAGGTTAATAAGTAGCGACCGTCTGCTGGGTTTCCATAAACCTTGTTACTTTCGCTGTTTTGGGCATGAGCTGTCAGGGCCACCACCAGAAGGGTGATAGACCTGAGTTTGTATTTAATCGCTTTCATGGTATTGTCCTTTATCGATAAAAGTTATTCACAAAAATCACATCATCAGCCACATCGGGTGGAAGGTAACCGATGCGGTAGCCACACAGATCGATGTCTGAGCCTAATTGGCTCAAGGTCATGGTGACTTTTTGCTGTTGGTAACTGAAATAGGGCATTTGAAAATCTATAAAAGCACCGATGTTGATTAAGCTGTTGCCCGAAGCGCCCACAGAAGCTTGGTTATCAATGTCTTGACCATCAACCCTTAAGGTATATCCTAACCAGCCGTTGTCATTGTCTTTTCCCATGACGCTGACTGAAATCAAACGTGAACCGTCGGGCACATCAAGGTTCTCAACCATTTCAAGCAGTCCGCTGCTGCTGTTTCGACAGCCTGTGAAAGGATTGCTTGAGTAGCTGTATGACGGGGCGGTTGGGTGCATACCTAAAGCCGAAGAACTGATGTAACGGATTGACGTTCCGCCAAATGGGCGACCTTCATCCAGCATCGCTTTGTTGGCACTTGCGCCGAGGCAAAAAGTTGATGCCAAAATCAAGGTACTGATTTTTTTGATTGGTGATTGCATGTTTTCCTCCTATTGGCTGGGTTCCAAAACCACTCGGGCCTGGCACATGAGTAAGTTGTAAACATTCGCTGTTGGGGCGACGCCATAGAATTGCAGAAAGTATTGATTCAGGCTGTTATCAATGGTGTGAGGTGTCAACATTTCTTCATATTCACTGCGGTAATTCATGGAAGCACCGGAAGAAAAGGTGCTGACGAGCACTTCATTGCCTGTTGTGCTGCCGTCTGACCGAATGATGCGTGCCCCGGTGTAGCCTGTGGTGTCAAAATCATAAAATTCATAATTCAGTCCAATGATTTGATGACCGTCTGGCAGGTGAAGGTTCAATGTGTAATAAGCAGGGTCTTCACTGCTGATGTGATAAACACACCGAGTTGTGGGGTCGGAGTCATAAATGTAGTCAGAACTCAAAGGTGTGGCGCCCATGGCACCCAGTTTCAAATAATACCGACCCTCATCAAATGATTTTTCGCTGGCATATCCAGTGGTTGTTCCCAGCATGACAGTCATCAAGGTTGGCATCCAAAAACGATTATTGTTAAGTTTCATGTTGTTTCCTCATGTCAGTTATTAAGGACAACGACAGGTTGATGGAAAAGAGGACAAAGTTTTTCATTCAAAAAGTAAGTGCCACACACCGCAGGCGTCTTTGTGGGTTTTTCAACTTTTGCTGTCCTGATCTCATATCCCATGTCGTGGTATAGGCACACAGCAATCAAATTAAGGAGAAGATCATGAAAAAAATCTGTGTTTGTGGGATGTTGCTTTGTTCGTGGCTGGCACAAGGTCAATTGTTGTTGTCCAATGGCACCTTTGATCAAAACATCAATGACTGGCAAAGCCCATCTGTGGTGCCCACATGGGTCGCTTCCGATGGCGCACCGACATCAGGCAACGGCAGCATTGAGTTCTCAGATAATTTCAACAACGGCAGCTCCATCTACGTCGACTCTGAACTTGTGCCAGTGACACCCGGCTATCGGTATGTTTTGGCGACTTCCTATAAATACATGACGGGCAGCGTGCCCAACGGCATGTCCATATCCATTGAATGGTTCGATGACCAGGAAAACTTCGTGGGATCTTATCCCTGGGATGCTTATTTCAACATGTGGCAAAACACCGACCAATGGCACCACTTTGACCAACATGTGGAAAACATCATCCCAGATGCCACACAAGCCAGGGTGCGTTTGTGGGTCCATCAACACAGCCAAGGTTCAGATGACAATCGGGGGCGCTTCGATGACGTAATCCTGTTTCAAGACACGGTGTTTGTGGCCAAGTTCGAAGGGCAGTGATGGCTTGTCAGTGGTGGCATGGGGGTTCAACTGTTGTGCTTGTGACGGCCATGACAGTTGATCTTTTCTTGATGGTGATCTTGTTGAACTTTTTGCCAGGTTTTAAATCATCAAACTTCACCTGTTCTATGGCGTTGTCGGCAGCTGCCGTCTTTGAATGAAAGAAGTCAATTCTTCTTAGACATTGACGATGAATGCCACCTCGGCTTTCAATTGTGGGTCATCAATGCCGTCCAAAAAAGCCGTGCGATCCTGGGTTTCCAGCATCAGGGCTTTTTTGATGACTTCATCTTTGTTCATGGTTCATTTCCAATGCCAACCACTTTTTAGCCCTTTGCCAATGACGCCGAACGGTGCGTTCAGTAACCCCCAAGGCCTCCGCGATTTCAGTTTCTGTGTAACCCGCGAAGTATTTGCACTCGACCACGGCCGACAATGTGGGCTCCAGGTCTTTCAATTTATCCAAAGCTTGATCAACCGCCAAAATTTCGAGTTGGTTATCGAGCCAGGTTTTGGCTTGGTTCGATAAGGTGGTCATGACGATGTCCTTGCCACGTTTGAGGCGACTTTTGGCTTTGATTTGGTCGATGACTATCTGGCGCATGGCGGTGGCGGCAATGGCCAAAAAATGCTGCCTGTTCTGGGCGTTGAGTTGGTGAGAATGGTTGATCTTGAGGTACAACTCATGCACCAGTTCGGCCGATGCCATGCCCTTTTGTTGGTAGCGGTTGAGCTGGCTGTTGGCCAATTGGCACAACTGATCATAAAGGCAATCAACCACGTGATTCAAAGCGACGGGGTCGCCCTCACGATAGGCCAGCAGGTATTGGGTGACTTGTTGGATTGATTGCATCTCATGATTTTAACGGAATCTGAGAAGCCACGTGGTAAATATTTATGGTAGCTTTTTCGTGAAGAATTATTTGGGTTTGATGATAAACAATGAACCTTTGCTCAATTGGTCTTGTTGATGATCTTGACCACCTTCTGCATGATCAGCACCTAAAGTGAACAGTTGGTAGCCATTGGCATGGTGAATCAAATGATAGTGGTGGTCTTCACCCCACGGATCTTTGAGCTCTTTTTCTTTGATGTAAGACCCCATCCACATCAAGTCATTGGTATCGGTGACTAAGTCATTCAAGCGCTCAGGAAAATGACCAATGTCTGAACGGTATTCACTGATGGCTTGATCCAATCTCATCAGAATGATTTGAGCTCTCTTCTGTTTTGTGTGTCCAGTATGGCTGCCGTTAATGGCAAGTTTGATCATCAACAGAACGTAAAGAGCACCTAAAAGTGAAAATGCGCTGATGACGGCGGTGATTAAATACCTGAAGATTTTTTTAGGCATACACCCAATCAATAAGTTGATAAATCAATCAGACTCTAAAGCAGTCAAAAAGTTTCGAGGTGCTTTGGGGGCAAAGCACCCTTCGGTTTCTTGAACTCGGTTCTCCTGCGATGGGCATGATGTAGAATTGATGACCACCTAAAAACAAAAGTTTGGTTCAAGTTCTTAAGTGGGTTCAGTGGACCGGAACGCTTCAATCGAATACATGTGACAGCAGGGCCCAGCCCATGTATTCGTAATGATTCATTTGTTCTTTGGACAGCGTTTTCATAGATGCGATGTCTTCAGTGTTGAAATACCTGTTATTGTGAATCAGACCTTGAACGTCATAGAAAGTTGACAGGTCTTTTCGAGGGTCGCTTTTCAGTAAAACCAAGCTGGCTTCATGGCCTTTTTGAATGCTTCCATATGCTTCACTGAGTTTCAACGTTTTAGCCGCAACGGTGGTGGCGCTTTTTAATATGGCTTCCTCAGAAATACCGAAACTGTTCAGCAGCAACATTTCTTCAATGCTGGCATGCCCGTGTAAAGTCAGGTTCGCACCTGCATCTGAACCCAGCAGCATTGGAATGCCTGCGTCATAAAACATTTTGGCCATCTGACCCAGAAACTTGGATTTTACCAGCCAGTCTTTGCCGTTGGGAATTTCAGAGAGCCCTGTGACCCCAGGCAAAACAATCCGCAGCCAATTGCTGTTGATGGTTTCTGTGTTCAGTGTTTTTAAATATTCAGGGTTGTTGACCACTTGTGCCAGGTGGTGAAAGTCTATCAAGTTGGCTGTGACCGGCACATTGAATTTTTTCAGTTCAACAATTAAGCGGTTCAAGTGGTGTTGATCGTCACTGTAATCCATGGCTGTTTGATACAGCATTTCCATGTGTTCCAATGACTGCGCACCGGCGTTCAAATAACCCTCAGTGCTGATGAAAAAAGAAGGGTGGCCAGCAAAAGGCATCCCAAGTTCTTGAGTCGTCTTTACAATGCTTTGAAATACATCCGGCCTCAAGCCATCATAAACCTTAATCACATCAAATCCCATGGCATGAAACTGCTTGACTGACTCGATGGCCTCTTTGGGTCCGTTAACAAAGTGATGGGAAGAAGCGCTGGCATATTGGCTTTTTTGATTGATGGCCGGGCTTCCAACGGTCATGTATGGGCCGGTGGTCTGTCCCTGTTTGATTTCATCCCTGAATTGCAGTGTTTTCCGAGAGCCATTTAAACTTCTGACATGAGTGACACCGTGGGCTAGTGTGGCCAATAAGTCATGCCGATCATGAATGTGAACATGCATGTCAATGATGCCTGGCATCACATACAGTTGCTGACCATCGATGACCATTTCACCTGTTTCAGCAGTTAAAGGCATGTGGGTAACAAGGGTGATTTCGCCTTGCTCTAAACGCAGGTTAACTGTTTGGGCTTTGTTGTGACTGTTGAGGTCAACCCACTGAACATTCTTCAATAACAAGCGGTCACAGACAGTCCCCATGACCATGGGCGCATGTTGTTTCAGCTTTGCGTAAGGCATGCTGATCAAAACCAATAACAGTAAACTGAACAAGCCAGCAGAAATGAATTTGATTGTGGATTTCATAAAACACCCATTGAAAAAATCACCATATTGGCGCTTTCAGGAGGGTCTTTCGTCCAGTTTCATGATTCTGGACGTATTTATTAGGTTTTCGATTTTTGAAACTGGCTGGGTGTCAAACCTGTTGCTTTTTTAAATACGGCATTGAATGAGGATTTTGAGTTGAAGCCACAGTCTAAAGCGGTTTGCAGTATATTGGAATGGATTGTAAGAACCTGTTTGAAATGTTCTATCCTCATGCCATTGATGTAATCACAAAAGTTCAAATCATCAACATGATTGATGGCTTGAGAAATTTCTTTTTCAGTCATTCCACATTGTTCAGAAAGTGTTCGAATGCTCAGTCGAGGTTGTAAAAACAACAGGTGATCTTGGATGTATTGATCAATCACTGCAAACTGCTTTTTGCGCTTTTCAAGTTCTGGCTGATCAATGGGGTTGGTCTTGGATGGGGGTTTGGTTGGTGAAAAATCTTGTTGTAGGCCATTAAAGAGGGCCGGTTGATTGATGGCTTGATATATCAAATAGACAAACACCATTAAATACAACAGTTGTGTTAACAAGTAAGCGATTTGAGCCAGTTCATTGGACAAGGATTGTTGTGAATTTAATCTGATCAGGTCAATAACAGACACGAAGACAATGGCAGACATGACATGGACTACCCATTTGATTTGCATGTCGTGCGCATCGGAATGCTGTTGTTTACTGAGCTGGTGGTATTGTTTAACCAATTTAATGGCGCAGTAAATGTAAATGAACTGACTCAGTGTGCCGACAAAAATGATGGTTTGGGGCCAGCTGGCGCTGATGGTTGTCCCCAAAACTGCTGGGGTGAGGTGAAGCCAATCTTGTGGTCGCCAGGATTTGTTGCCGGTCAATTGTCGGACAAAGAAGTACCACAACGGGCCATTTAATAGTACAAATGCCGGTGTGATCAGTGGCCATGAAACAAAGATGTTGAGTTCTTCATTGAGGTTGAAAAGCATCAAACAAGTGGCACTGATTAAAAGGGCCACCAATCCTTTGAATCGTGATTGATTAATCAACAAAACGGCACCCAAACTGGCTTGGCTGGCAAAAACTATGTGTAGATAATTTACAGTTTGCATGGGATATGCTGAAGTTCGCATGCATCCCCAGTTGAAGATGCATGCTCATGCTGTCTTAGTGCTTACTTTTTCTTCGGCATGTACAAATCAGTGATGGTGCCTTCGAAGGCCTCGGCACTCATGGCGACTGATTCTGCCAAAGTGGGGTGAGGATGAATGGTGAGGCCGATGTCGGCGGCTTCACAGCCCATCTCGATGGCAAGACACAACTCACTGATCAGCTCACCGGCATTGGTGCCGACGATGCCTGCGCCCAATACGCGATCCGTTTCAGGATCAAACAACAGTTTGGTGAACCCTTCGGTGCGGTCGTTGCCGATGGCGCGACCTGAGGCGGCCCAAGGGAACTTACCGACTTCGTATGTTGTGCCGTTTTCTTTGGCTTCGGTTTCGGTCAAGCCGACCCAAGCCACTTCGGGATCGGTGTAAGCGACGGATGGAATCACCAGTGCATCAAAGAAGACTTTTTCGCCGTGTGCCACTTCGGCAGCGATTTTGGCTTCGTGAGTGGCTTTGTGCGCCAACATCGGTTGACCGACGATGTCGCCGATGGCGAAGATGTGATCGACGTTGGTGCGCATTTGTTTATCAACAGGGATGAAGCCGCGGTCTGTCACTTCGACGCCGGCTTTGTCGGCATCCAACTTGTGGCCATTGGGCACGCGGCCTACGGCGACCAAAACGCGGTCATAGGTCACTTTGTCCTTTCCGTCGAATTCGACTTCCAAGCCTTTTTTGCTGGGGACACAGGCGGTGACCTTGGTTTTCAGTTTGATGTCTTTGTATTGTTTTTTGATGTGTTGCATCAAAGGTCGGACCAGGTCTTTGTCAGCACCGGGGATGATCTGATCCATCATTTCGACGATGGTGATTTCAGTGCCCAATGCAGAGTAGACGGTGGCCATTTCCAATCCAATGATGCCACCGCCGATGATCAGCATGGATTCTGGCACTTCTTTCAAGTCCAAAGCATCGGTGGAATCCATCAAACGCTCGTCGTCCCAGGGCATGCCGGGCAGTTTAAACACTTGAGAGCCTGCTGCAATGATGCAGTGTTTGAAGGTGATGTTCTTGCCATCGACCGCCACGGTGTGCGCATCAACGAACTTGGCTTCACCGGTGACGCGCTCGACTTTGCGCTGCTTGGCCATTTGGCCCAAACCGCCAGTCAACTTGCTGATCACTGAGTTTTTGAAGCCCAACAGTTTTTCACGATCGATTTTTGGCGCGCCAAAAACCACGCCGTTCTTTTCCATGTGTGCCGCTTCACGAATCACGCCAGCGGTGTGCAACAACGCTTTTGATGGGATACAACCGACGTTCAAACACACGCCACCCAAGGTGTCATAACGCTCCACCAAGGTGGTTTGCATATCCAAATCAGCGGCACGGAACGCCGCGGTGTAACCGCCAGGACCGGCACCAATGACCAGCATTTCGGTGTCGAATTCTGAAGGTGTGGCTGTGGCAACTGCTGGTTTTGTTGGCGCAGTGGTTTCTTTTTTGGTTTCAGCGGGCGCTTGTTCAGCTGCAGGTTTTTCATCAGTTTCTTGGGCGCTTTCTTCCACTTCCATTTGCCCAATCACCTGACCTTTGGCCACCACATCGCCTTCTTTGATGCTGATGGATTTGATGGTGCCAGCCTGTGGCGACGGGATTTCCATGGTCGCTTTTTCACTTTCCAATGTGACCAAAGAATCGTCTTTTTCAACCGTGTCGCCTTCAGCGATCAGTACTTCTATGACGGGTACATTGTCAAAATCGCCAATGTCCGGAATGATGATGTCTATTGAATGAGTCATGTGATTCTCTGATAGTATTTAATTTTGGAGGTTGCGGCCGTCCCAAAGGGGAATGCCAAGGCGTCTTGCTAATTTTAAAGCATCTTTCTTCATTGTTTTTATTTTACTGTGGTCAATGACATTGACCCGCTTCATGTCCTTTAAAACCAGATTGAGTTCGTGGCTAACAGTGGAACGGTTATCGGCTCGAACTCTTTTCTTGAGGATTTGCAAGGCAACAATATCTTTGATAGGAATGGTTTGCTCCGCTTGCTTGCTTGTTGGGTTTGTGATTTGAAACCAATGTGAATAATATACACCCCTAAAGGTATCAAAAAACTTCGGTTGTAGCCATGTATGCATGTACGAGAATGACTTATACAGCGCATAGGGCATCACAAATGCGAAGACAGTAGACTCTAAGTCCCATTCACCCGTTTGATGATTGGAAATCAAGATCCCACCAACAATAGTGATAATCATCAATACTACGAAAGTAACGCAAAACAAAATCAATTTGGTGGGTTTAAAAATCAAATGGTCTTCCACAGAGGTGTCCAATCTGAGGCTTACAATCGAGCTGGCACTTTCAGGACGCAGTGCATCCCAACTGACTTGGGCGGCCATGGGGTGATTGAATTTTTCGGCAATGCTGTTGTTCATTGATGGTGTTGATCAGGCGGCGTCCCAAACGGGCACGCCCAAATGTGTCGATAAAATTTCCGCGTCTTCGCGCAAAGCTTGGATCTTACCGTGGTCAACCACATTGATGCGTTCACCATCGCGAAGCACCAGGTTCAATTCATAACTGTAGTAACGGCTTTTGTCGCTGCGTATGTATTCGCGGATGATTTGCAAAGCCACGATGTCGTTGCAATCAATCAGTGGGTTCTTGCTGTTGACGTCCATTTCATTCGGTTTCTTTCTGCCTTTGTAGTAATGGCCATAAAACCGATCAAACACACGGGGCATGGTCATGAAGTGGTACATCAAATAAGAGGCGCCGAGAAATATGCCGCCGAATAAAAAGGCAAACAACAAAAGAAACCATTCGGTATCTTGTGTGAAGTAAATGGCCAGCGGAATGGCCAAGCCCAACAAGCCTGCGAAACCAAAGATGCCAATGAACAGTTTGGCACCTCGGGTGGCTTTGAACACCAACAGGTCGTTTTGTGAATCGTCCAGGCGGTGGGTGCAAAAATTGCTGCCACCGCCTTTCAAAGGGTGCCATTCGATTTGTTCTGCCAAGGGGTGATTGAAACGTGAGACATCAGCCCGCTCTGCGTGGGCTTTCTTGGCCTGTTCGACCATGGTTTCAAATTTTTCCTTCAGCTTTTCAAACATGATGGGTCATCGCATCAGAGCAACATTTTCTTCATGTCAGACAAGATGCTTGACAGATAAACAATGAAACGGGCTGCATCGGCACCATCGATGACGCGGTGGTCGTAGCTCAATGACAAGGGCAACATCAACCTGGGTTCAAATGTTTGGCCGTTCCACACCGGTTTGTGAGACGAGCGAGACACGCCCAAAATGGCCACTTCAGGTGCATTGATGATGGGTGTGAAAGCCGTGCCACCGATGCCACCCAAGGATGAAATCGAAATACAGCCACCCTGCATGTCACTCGGCGCCAATTTGCCTTCGCGTGCCTTGATGGAAATGTCGCGCATTTCTTTGGCAATCTCAAAGACTTCTTTTTTATCGCAGTCGCGAATCACAGGCACCACCAAGCCATTGGGGGTGTCCACGGCGATGCCGATGTGGAAGTATTTTTTGTAGATCAGGTTTTCCCCGTCGATGTCCAATGACGCATTGAATTTGGGGAATTTTTTCAAAGCCTTGGCCATGGCTTTGACCATGAACGCCAGGGGTGTCAGGTTAAACCCTTGTGCCTTGGCTTCGGCTTTGTTTTCTTGTCGGAAGGCTTCCATCTCCGTGATGTCGGCTTCATCGTATTGGGTTACATGGGGGATGCGGACCCAATTGCGGTGCAAGTACTTGCCTGAGATTTTTTGGATCCGAGACAAAGGTTGGCTTTCCACTTCGCCGAATTCGGTGAAATCCACAGCCGGGAATGGTGGCACATCAAAATTCGACGTGACCACGGTTTGGCCACCTGATTGCATGGCCGTCTTGACGTGGTTTTTGACGTCGTCTTTGGTGATCCGGCCTTTCCGTCCAGTGCCGGTGACGACACTGACATCCACACCCAGCTCACGGGCAAACTTGCGCACGGCTGGGGACGCATGGGCCAATTTGCCTTTGCGTTGTGTGGGCACTTCTTCAGGCACCGGCGGTGCTTTTGGTGCAGGTTTGGGTTGAGGTGCTTTTTCTTCTTGTTTTTCTGGCTCTGCAGCTTTGACAGGCTCAGGCGCTTTTTCTTCGGCAGCTGGGGCACTGTCAGTGCTGACTTTAACCACAATCATCGGTGTCCCTTCAGACACCTGATCGCCTTCTTTGATCATCAATTTTTCGATCACGCCAGAAGCAGGACAAGGCACTTCAATGGTGGCCTTTTCACTTTCCAAAGACATGATGGGGTCTTCGGCGTTGATTTCATCGCCTTCAGATACCAAAACCTCGATCACTTCGACGGCATCGAAATCACCGATGTCTGGGACGTTGAATTGTTTGCTTTCACTCATGGTTGTTCCTGATTATCGGGTGAATGGATCGGCCACAGCGGCATCGATCTCGTACAATTTCTTCGCTTTGGCAACCGCCGTTTTCGGCAAGTCGCCGGCTTTGACCAATTCAACCACGGTGGTGTAGGCAATGTGAGCCGCATCCACTTCAAAGAATTTGCGCAATTGCTCTCGGGTGTCACTTCGGCCAAAGCCATCGGTGCCCAATGTGGTGTATGCACCACGCACCCAAGGTCTGATTTGCTCAGAAAAGTCATGGGTGTAATCAGTGGCAGCGATCACGGGTCCTTCGGTGTCATTCAAACACTGTTCGACGTGTGACAATTGAGCCTTTTTGTCGGCGTTCAAGCGATTGAGTCTTTGCACCGATTGCCCATCTCGTTTCAATTCGGTGAAACTGGTGGCACTCCAAACCTGTGATTCGACTTTGAAATCTTTGGCCAACAGCTCAGCGGCCTTTTCTGCTTCGCGCAGGATCGTGCCAGAGCCCAATAATTGCGCTTTGACCTTGCTTTTACCAACGGTTTTCAAAGGATACAAGCCTTTCAAAATACCCGCTTCTTGTCCTTCGACCATCTCAGGGTGCGGGTAATTTTCATTCATCAAGGTCAAGTAGAAGTAGACGTCTTCGTTGTCTGCATACATGCGTTGCAAACCGTTTTGAACAATCACAGCGACTTCATGCGCATAGGTGGGGTCGTAAGAGACACAGTTGGCCACGGTGCTTGAAATCAAATGGGAGTGGCCGTCTTGATGCTGCAAACCTTCACCGTTCAGCGTTGTACGACCAGACGTTGCACCAATCAGGAAGCCACGAGCTTGCATATCACCTGCCGCCCAGATCAAATCCATTACACGCTGGAATCCGAACATCGAGTAGAAGATATAGAACGGGATCATCGGGCAGTTGTTGTTTGAGTATGACGTAGCACACGCAATCCAGGCCGAAGTTGCACCGGCTTCGTTGATACCTTCTTCCAGCAACTGGCCGTTCTTTGCTTCCTTGTACTTCATCAGCATGCCGGAATCGACCGGTTCGTAAAGCTGGCCGGTACTGGCGTAAATACCGCAAAGGTTGAACAGGTCTT
>JAUHZH010000310.1 GCA_030426065.1 Gammaproteobacteria bacterium | reverse complement strand
GACAATGGCCTTGATTCAGGTGCAGTTTATGTGTATGAATTCGACGGCAATGATTGGCTCTACAGCGCCAAAATCAAACCCAATGATGGTTTGGCAGGCGATTTTTTTGGCTTTGATGTCAGTCTGGGCAATGATCGTGTTTTGATTGGTGCATTTGGGGCCGATGACAACGGCAGCCGATCAGGTGTGGCGTACGTGTTCGATTTTGATGGCACAACTTGGCAACAAACTGACAAACTCGTGATCAGCAGCAGTCAGGCTCAAGATAATTTCGGCTACTCCGTTAGTTTGTCTGGAGACCGAGCACTGATCGGTGCCAAAGGTGAGGATGATGTGGGTTCCGATTCAGGTGCTGCCTATGTGTTTGATTTTGATGGCAACAGCTGGATTGAAGGTGAAAAATTGTCTGGTCTGGATACCGCATCAGGTGATCAATTCGGTGGGGATGTCAGTCTTGAGGGCAACAGGGCTGTTATTGGTGCCCTATATGATGACGATTTGGGCAGTTCATCCGGATCTGCCTATGTGTTTGATTTCGATGGTACGGATTGGAATCAATCGGCAAAACTGGTGGCCGATGATGGCGCGGCGGGAGACTTTTTTGGTGAAGCAGTGGGGTTGTCTGGAGGGCGAGTGTTGGTTGGGGCGTGGGGCAAAGACACTAACGGGTCTAATTCAGGGGCTGCCTATGTGTTCACTTTTGATGGGTTTGGCTGGCCGCAAACCGATCAACTGGTTGCCGATGATGCTTCTATTACAAGTAAATTCGGGGACGCAGTGGTTATATTGGGCGATCGATTGTTAATAGGAGCAGACCAAGATGGAACCACTGGTCACGGTATTAATGCAGGGTCTGCTTATGAATTTAAGTTTGATGGCATGGATTGGATACAGACTGATAAGTTGATTCCAAGTGACGCTGCAGAAGGAAAATTTTTTGGCTATGCCGTTGCGCTTTCAGAGCATAAGGCTTTGATCAGTGCCCCTGAAGATGACCAACAGGGTCCCAGTGCCGGTGCTGCTTATGTGCTCAACTTGGATCCGCCTTTTGATGTTAATGTTGAAATCAGTGGTTTAGTGGGCACAGGGCTCAGCATCAGCAGCAACGTGGGTGATGTGATTGCCATCAACAACGATGGACTGTATCGGGTGTCCACCATTCTTGATGGTGAGTCATACAGCTTGAACATGGAATCACAGCCTGCCATGCCCAACCAAGTGTGTGAATTTACAGACCCGTCCTCAGGGACCTTAGACGGTGGGGACGTGACCGTGAATGTAAGCTGTGTAACGGATGTACACAGCATCGGCGGTCAAGTCAGTGGCTTGGCCGTTGGCAACAGCGTGACTTTGGCGCTCAATGGCAATCATCAGTTTGTGGTCGTTAAAAACAATGTGAGCTTCACATTCAACAATGTTTTGGATGACGGTTCTGTTTATGAAGTTTCGGTTTGGAGCCAACCGGATGAACCGAACCAAACATGTGTTGTGAAGCAAGGGTCCGGTACCGTGAATGGGGCCAATGTGACCGAAATTGATGTCCAATGTGATATCAACCAGTATCAAGTGGGCGGTACGGTATTGGGCTTGATAAGTGACAATGAGCTGGTATTACAAAACAATTTGGGTGATGACTTGAGTGTCAGTCAATCTGGCCAGTTCATGTTCAGCAGCCCGGTTGCAGACTTGAGTGCTTATGATGTGAGTTTGTTGAACGGTCCTGTTGCCCCAGAACAAAACTGTGAACTGTTCAATGCCTCTGGCACGATCGATGGCAGTGACGTCAATAACATCATTGTGTTGTGCGAAGACAGTTTGGACTTGATCTACAAAAATGGTTTTGATTGATCTGGCTGAAGGAAAAGAATCAGTATTTAAAAAAACAAATGTGACTCTCAAGCAAGCACGCTTTTGTCAGCGGTTCATTGCGTACCATGACTTCAGGCCATGGTTAGCTCTCTGTGGCGTCCTCGCACAACAATGCTTGTCCTGCCAACAAGTCAGAAGAAGTGACTGCAGCGGCCAAAGCCTGCAAAGAAGCAAGCTAAATGTCGCTTTCGCAAAGCTTAAAGAAAGGCGTCCAATGGGCGCTTTTTTTGTGACTGATCAATCATCATTGGGTCAGACATTTGCCAGATTTGGGGGTTAGTCTGTACAAGTGATAAAACTTGTAAAATATAACCATGAATTTGAAGGCTTTGGTGCGAGAGTTTTGGTGGTTTGGCTTAAAACAGGCGCAAGCATGTGTGTTTGGGGGCTTTTTGTTGCTGGTGATGGTCGGCACTCAGTTTTGGTATCCACTGGAATCCCTTCATCGTTACGATTTTATTTTCTTGGCTGCCATTGGGTTTCAGTTGCTGTTGCTTTTGACTCGGATGGAAACGCCCAGAGAAGCGCTGGTGATTGTGGTTTTTCATGTGGTGGCGACAGTGATGGAGTTGTTCAAAACATCTGAGGCCATTGGATCCTGGCATTACCCTGAAGATTGCGCTTTTGGTGTGGGCAACGTGCCCTTGTTCACGGGCTTTATGTACAGCGCCGTGGGCAGTTACATTGCACGGGTTTGGCGTATTTTTGATTTCAAATTCACACACTACCCCAATCCGAAATGGACTTGGTTGTTGGTGGTTTTGATTTACCTCAATTTCTTTACTCACCATTACATTTGGGACCTGCGTTGGTGTTTGTTGGCGGTCACTTTCTGTTTGTTTTATCGAACTCAGATTTACTTTAAAGTTTTGCAGGTGCACAGGCACATGCCATTGCTTTTGGGGTGGCTTTTGGTGGCCTTGTTCATATGGCTGGCTGAAAACATCGCGACCTATGTTCAGATTTGGGTTTATCCGAATCAAACGTCTGGTTGGCAACTGGTGTCTTTGTCCAAATTGAGTGCTTGGTATTTGTTGATGCTGCTGAGTTTTGTTATGGTGGCAGGTTTGAAAGTCAAGGTGCTGCGCATGGATAAAGTTTTTTGATGCCATTGTTTTTCAAAGCTGGGTTTTGCTCAAGGCCACAAGCACTTACAATACTTGCCATGGACAATCATCGCATACCAAAACATTTAAACTTGGCAGCCTTTTTGATTTTGGCTGTGTTTCTGTCTGCATGCCAAACTTCAGTAGAGAAGCCAATGAACAAGGTGGCCATCGAAAATGAAGTTTTGGCCGCGTTCAAAAGCTTGGTGAATGCTGCTGAGTCCTTGGATCAGGCGTCGTATTTTGCTCATTTTGACCCTGAAAAATTTTCTGGTGTACATGCTGATGGCAGTTTATGGCCTTCACTGTCGGATTTAGAAGCACTCATTTCAGCTGGTTTTGGAGCGACGCAAACGGTAGAATCTTTGGATTTCAACCAGGTGAAAATTCAGGTGATTGATGCGCAGACTGCGATTTTGGTCAACCAATATCAACAGC
>JAUHZH010000309.1 GCA_030426065.1 Gammaproteobacteria bacterium | reverse complement strand
CGCATTCACTCGGTTACGCTGACTGCGTCAGCTCACAATGGGTATGTGGCTTCGCCACATGTCTTTGATTAGCCCGGTTTTGGGACCGGCGGCCCGGGACATCGCCAGGATCTTACAAAAGAGAAAGCCTCAACGATAAGTTGGGGCTTTTTTTTTGTTTTGGAAAAATACAGAAAACTACCGCTGGTCATTAAAATGCGTTGCGGCCATTCGGCCTCAACGGGTTCGCAAGCTCACCATTGGGTATCTGCTGCGCAGATGGTGATTATTTTAATGGCTTGAATTGGGGTATGTTGAGTGTTTTCTTTTGTAGATTGGAGTCTGTTAAAGGGTCACAAGATTTGAAGGACTCTAAACACCTTTGGGTTAAGTTTTGATAAACGCCGGTGCCTTTGGTTTTCCACGCCATTTCTTTGTCTGTGACATCGCGTTTGATTTCTGCTGGGCTGCCAGCAATGATGGATCGGGCCGGTGCTTCAAAATTGGGCTTGATGTAACTCAATGCCGCGATCATACACTCTGGGCCAATAACCGCTCGATCCATGATCACTGTTTGGATGCCCACCATGGTGTTTTCCCCAATCTGACAGCCGTGTAAAACGGCGCCGTGGCTGATGTGACCGTTTTTGCGGACGATGGTCAAGCCTTCAGGAAAGCCATGGGCAATGCAGCCGTCTTGGAAATTCACACCATCTTCTAATACGATTTCACCAAAATCGCCACGCAAACTGGCATGCGGACCAATGTAGCAATTTTTTCCAATGCTGACCAAGCCAATGATCGAAGCGGTGGGGTGGACGAATGAGGAAGGGTGGATGACGGGTTTAACGCCATCGATTTCATAACAAGGCATGGCTGCTTTGGGTTTCAAAGCAGCCATTATAAACGTTAATAAGCCAAATTGTTTTGCAGTGTTTTTTCTGCGACTTTCAGTTCCACACCTTTTCGGTCAGCATAGTCTTTGACTTGGTCTTGACTCAGTTTGCCAACGACAAAGTATTGAGAATCTGGGTGTGCGTAATAAAAGCCACTGACCGATGCCGCTGGGTACATGGTCAACCCAGAAGTCAATTCTATGCCGGCATTGTTTTCCACGTCCAGCAAATCAAACAGCAGTTCCTTTTGACTGTGGTCAGGACAAGCCGGATAACCAGGCGCTGGGCGGATGCCTGTGTAGGCTTCTTTGATCAACGCTTCATTGTCCAAAGTTTCGTCTTTGGCATAACCCCAGTATTTTGTTCGGATTTGTTGATGCATGTACTCGGCATAGGCTTCAGCTAAGCGGTCGGCCAAGGCTTTGACCATGATGCTGTTGTAATCGTCTTGAGCGGCCTCAAAGCGTTCGACATGGGCTTCAATGCCATGCCCAGCTGTGACAGCAAAGGCGCCAATGTGATCCGTGTAAGCATCATTTTGCGGTGCAATGAAATCACTCAAGCACAGGTTGGCTTTGGGTTTCTTGATTTGTTGGCGCAAATTCAGCAATCGGTGGCTTGAGCCTTCGTGCGCAATGATCACATCATCGCCGTCACGGTGAGCGGGGAAAATCCCAATCACGGCCTTCAACTGCAGCCATTCTTCTTCCACAATTTGTTTCAACATGGCTTGCGCATCACGGTACAGTTCACTGGCTGATTCCCCGACCACTTCATCAGTCAAAATGTCTGGGAAACGACCGTGTAACTCCCAAGTTTGAAAAAACGGTGTCCAGTCAATGTACTCAACCAAAGTGCTCAGAGGCGTGTCATCAATGACTTGGATGCCTGTGAAGGCAGGTTGTGCGGGTGTCTGGCTCCAGTCCAGCTGCAAGCCGTTGTCTCGGGCTTGTTCGATGGTGATCAGCCCTTTGTTGCTGTTGCGGTTCTTCCGACGTTCTCTGATGTCGTGGTATTCAGCCTTGATTTTGGCGCCAAATGTCGAACGGTCTTTACTGGACAGCAATTGTTGTACCACGCCCACAGCACGTGATGCGTCTTTGACCCAGACCGTATCGCTTTGGTATTCTGGCTCAATTTTCAAAGCCGTGTGTGTTCGAGAGGTGGTGGCACCGCCAATCAGCAAGGGCAAGTCCATTGCCTTCTGTTGCATCAAAGCAGCCACATCACACATTTCATCCAATGAGGGTGTGATCAAACCAGACAAACCAATGATGTCGGCGTTGTTGTCATTGGCGGCTTTGAGGATGGTCTCAGCTGGCACCATCACACCCAAGTCTATGATTTCGTAGTTGTTACAACCCAGTACCACGCCGACAATGTTTTTTCCAATGTCATGAACATCACCCTTAACGGTGGCCATGACGATTTTGCCATTCGACTTTTGCTTGCCTTTTTCTGCTTCTATATAAGGTGTGAGCCAAGCCACGGCTTTTTTCATGACGCGAGCCGATTTGACCACCTGTGGCAGGAACATTTTGCCGTCACCGAACAAATCGCCGACGATGTTCATGCCATCCATCAAAGGACCTTCAATCACCTCCAAAGGTGCGCCCAACTCATTCATGGCGATTTCAGCATCGGTTTCGATGAATTCGATGATGCCGTGTACCAAGGCATGGTTGATGCGTTCACGCACGCCCAGTTCGCGCCAGGCCAGTTTGTCGGTGTCGTCTTTGGCTTGAGACTGCAAATCCTGCGCCATGGCCATCAAATCTTCGGTGGCATTGGGGTCTCGATTGAACAACAAGTCTTCAATTTTGTTGCGCAAATCATCAGCAATGTCATCATAGACGGTCAGCTGGCCTGCATTGACGATGCCCATGTCCATGCCAGCCGCAATGGCGTGGTACAAAAACACCGAGTGGATGGCTTCTCGCAGCGGGTTGTTGCCACGGAATGAAAACGAAATGTTTGACACACCGCCTGAGATGTGAGCGTGTGGCAGGTTGTTTTTGATCCAGCGTGTGGCTTCAATGAAATCTTTGCCGTAATCACCGTGTTCTTCAATACCGGTACCAATGGCGAAAATGTTGGGGTCGAAAATGATGTCTTCTGGGGGGAAGTCCAATTGATCCACCAAAACACGGTAGCTGCGCTCACAAATTTCAATTTTGCGCTCGTAGGTGTCGGCCTGTCCCGTTTCATCAAAAGCCATGATGATCACTGCCGCACCGTATTTTTGTATCAACCGGGCCTGTTCAATGAAATTGGCTTCACCTTCTTTCAAACTGATGGAGTTGACCACGCCTTTGCCCTGGATGTGTTTCAATCCAGCTTCCAGCACCGACCATTTGGATGAATCCAGCATGATGGGCACACGGGCGATGGCGGGTTCTGAAGCGATCAGATTCAAAAAAGTGACCATCATGGCTTCAGAGTCGATCAAACCCTCATCCATGTTGATGTCGATGATTTGGGCGCCGTTGTCCACTTGTTCCTGGGCCACCTCAAGGGCTTCTTGCAGCTGTTCTTCCTTGAT
>JAUHZH010000308.1 GCA_030426065.1 Gammaproteobacteria bacterium | reverse complement strand
AACAAGTCGGCAAATCGAACGGTGCTGTTTTTTAGCAAAGCATCCAAAACCATGCCCATCCGATCACGAACGCTCAAAGGCTCTCGTTCTATGGCATGTGACAATTTCAAATCGGCGCGTGCCATCACGTCTTTGAAAGCCAAAAGCAACTCTCGCAAATCCACTTTTTCCTCTTCGACCTGAAATGGCGCGGTGTCTACATGGACCGATGCCTTGACAAAATCCCGCTCCATCCTGGGCATCTCATCGATGTCTTCGGCTGCTTTTTTGAAACGTTCATACTCCTGCAAGCGGCGTATCAATTCGGCCCGAGGGTCGGCCTCTTCTTCATCTTCCGATGGGGCTTTGGGCAACAACATCCTCGATTTGATTTCAGCCAACATCGCCGCCATCACCAAATATTCGGCAGCCAACTCAAAATTCAGTTGGTGCATCAACTCAATGTATTCGACGTATTGGCGGGTGATGTCCAGGATGGGGATGTCCAATATGTCTAAGTTTTGTCGCCTGATCAAATACAACAACAAATCCAACGGTCCTTCAAAAGCTTCCAATATCACTTCCAAAGCATCCGGTGGAATATACAAATCCGTGGGCATGGAAGTGAAGGGTTTGCCTTCGACCACAGCAAATGGCATTTCAGCTTGTTGGGGCGGAGCCTTGGATTCTGAATCAGACAAAATCAACCTCACCCTTGCCTTCTCTGACCACCGTCACTTCACCATCAGTTAAATCAATCACTGTGGTGGGTTCTTGGGCTGTGTAGCCTGCAGAAATGATGGTGTTGACCCGATTGCCCACTTTCAAGTTGATGTCTTCCACATCCAACTCGTACATGTCTGTGTCTGGAAATTCCAAGGTTGAGGTCATCATCGGTTCACCCAATTCATTCAATAACGCCGCCACCACCGGATGATCTGCAATCCGAACACCAATGGTCTTGCGTTTCTGGTGTTGCAATTTTTTCGGCACCCGACGGGTGGCCGGTAAAATGAAAGTATATGCCCCTGGGGTGTGTTGTTTGATCAAACGAAAGGCGATGTTATCTACAAGAACAAAGTCGGTCATCTGTGAAATGTTCTCGCACATCATGGTGTAATGGTGCTGGGCATCAATTTTCTTGATTTGCGCTACGATTTTAGGGGCTTTCAAATTGTCCAGACTCCAACCTATGGCGTAGCCAGAATCGGTTGGGTACACCACCAAACCACCATTGCGAACGGTGGCCACGGCTGCTTTGATGCTGCGTGGTTGTGGGTTGTCTGGATGTACGTAAAGGATGTCAGCCATCAAGCTTCCTCAAAACGGTTGGCCTTGCGGTTTTTTCTCACCGCTTTCGGGTCCCACACCAGACCACTCATGATCACCCAAACACCTGGAGGCTGACTTTGCACCGCAGCCACAGCACAGCCAATGTTGAAGATCGCATCAGTCGAATTGAACCTGGCGGGCGTCAAAGCACCTGTCAAAACAATGGTTTTGCCTTCGATGCCTTGCAAAAACTGGGCCGTGTCCACCATGGTGTCTGTACCGTGTGTGATCAAAAAATGTGACTCATCTGATTTTTCAATGACCTTTCGGATCAAATCGCGATCTTCATCAGTCACATATATGGAATCCTTTTTCAACAAAGGCACCACTTCAAACTCAAACCCCACATTGAATGACTGGAGCAACTCCCCGATCACGGGTTTGCCAATCTGGTACTCACTCAAATCATCGAAATACAATTTATCGATGGTGCCGCCTGTTGTGATGATTTTCAATTGTTTCATAGCCTTGTTGTCCCATTCCTTTGGTAGCCCATTTTATCCTCTTTTGATTCCTGCTTGGCCTTTTTTTCCACCCCTCATAACATTTGCCACTGACCACAAACCCAATACAATAACACTCGGACATGGTTTCGGATCAAGACAGTCAAATGATAAAAACACGTGTAGCAATCACAGGGAGGTCATGCATATCAGACCAGGGGTGCTCTGCTCACAGTGGCACAAAACCCATTTCATCAGTTGAACACTCAATAACGAAAGTCTCGCTCAAGAGGCCCATCACTTTCGAAAACAATAATGACTCGAATATTTCTTGAGAGTTTTGTAAAATCTATCCATGAAATTTTTCTTGTCCTTGATTTTGTTGCCTGGCCTCTGCTTCGCTCAATCAGATGACCCCATATCCATACCGCCTGTTGAACAAGTGGTTGCCTACTTGTACCAAAACCACAATTTAACTGAAGCCGTATTCATCACCCAAAAAGCTTGGCAAATGAGCCATTCTTTTGCTTCTGATGCCCAACTGAGTGAACAATGGCAAGACGTCCTTGAAACCAATCTGCCTGATTTGACTCGATTCCCCACCGTCGATTCACATGCGCTGTTGGGCCAAATGTTGATTCTGAACGCAGCCAGCATGAATCTGGATGACTGGCGAATCACCGATTTGGACCCTCAACCCGCTGTTGATTTGAATGCACACCAGCTTTCACCCACGCAACAATTCACAACCTATGTCAATTTGCATCACCATTGGCAGACGTTGTTTGCTCAGTTGAAACACCCGATCAACTGGTTTCAAATTGATGGCTTGCCGGACAGTTCGCAACCATCTGAATCCATGGATCTATTGCAGGTCATACAAACGGCGCAAAGCGATGATCCCATGTCCATCCGACTGGGACGCAATGACCGTGCTTTGACCCCTTTACAGGTGGCCCTGTTGCGACAGCAATGGCACCGCCAACACCACGATCCATTGGCTTTCTTTTATGATTGGGTGAACATTTATCAAATCGTTGAGTTCAGGACTCAGTTGTTCACCGCCAAAGAACAATTGGCTTTCACACAATTGATCGAACAATCACAAGTTTGGTGGCAAGCGCAAGAAACACTCAGCCAAGAAATCGACCAACAGTTGTCAGCCACATTGCAATTGTTGTTCATTCAACTGCCTGAAAAGTTCAAGAACCCCGATCACATCAACCCGTCTTTGAATCGTTTGATCATCAAGACACAACTTGATCTGGATGACCCCAATGGCTATTTGAATCACCCTCTGCGGTCTGAGGCGCAAAAGCAATTGGCTGTGTGCTTGGACATCAGTGATGAAACACCACCCTTTCCTGACACCCCAATTGACCAACAACAGTTCCTCTCCTGTGTCACGGAATGGGCACAATGGGGCAGCCAGAATGCACGCCAATCGGCCTTGGCAGGCCAGCCCATGGCCATCGATGGCACACTGGCTTGGCACCGGGTCTTACAGATGCCATTTTTCCAAAGCATCAATTATTTTTACCACGGACCTGCTAACCAATGTGATCAACCTGTCGAAGCGGTGGTGGTCCGTCCCCACGGTGACCAGGACGCGCACCTCGGTCACAGCAGCGGACCGATCACGGTGCTGCCGGGATGGTGGTCTCGCTGCT
>JAUHZH010000307.1 GCA_030426065.1 Gammaproteobacteria bacterium | reverse complement strand
AAACAACTTGGGATTGGGTGTGCTTTTGGCAGTGGGCACCTTGTGGTTTTTCTTGAGAGCCCGTCGCTCGACTTTGATCATAGCCACCTCAATCCCCATTTCATTGCTGGTTTCATTCATGGCATTGAAGATTTTCGACTTGTCGTTGAATGTGATTTCTTTGGCGGGATTGGCCTTTGCGGTGGGATTGATCCTTGATGCCGCCATCATTGTCCAGGAAAACATTGTTCGGTTCAGGCAACAGGGATTGCCGATGTCAGAAGCGGTGATGAAAGGCGCAGAACAGGTCAAAGGTGCCTTGTTCGCTTCAACCGTGACCACCATCGCGATTTTTTTGCCGATACTGTTCTTGGAAGGGATGGAAGGGCAGATGTTTTCTGACTTGGCCATCACATTGTCAGTCAGTGTCATGGCTTCATTCATCGCTGCCATTACCATCATCCCTGTGGCCAGTCAACTGTGGCTCAAGAAAATGGACAGCAAAGACCCTTGCAGCCATTGGTGGGATGGGATCACAGCCGTTGTTGGCAAAATGACCAACAGTGTCAAGAAACAATGGTTTTGGGTGGTGTTTTTGATTGGTGGGTCGGTGCTGATGGTCTTCAGTTTGATGCCCAAAGCTGATTTTTTACCACCTGCAAAAGCCGATGCAGTTCAGGTTTTTTTCAATGCACCGCCTGGTGTGACCACTGAAGTGTATGAAAAAGAAATCGGTAAAACCATTGTCGATCGATTGCGCCCGCACATGGAACATGAAAAAGAGCCTTACATCAAAGGATATAACTTGTCTATGTTTGGCACCAACAGCATTTTGTACCTCTACCCACTGAAACCTGAAGAAACTGAAACGTTCGTTGAGTTACTCAGTGGTGAATTTTTGAAGGGCATTCCTGATACTCAAGCCTTCCCGAGCCGGGCTTCCTTGTTGGGAGTGGGTAACAACGGTGGTCGTTCCATCACCGTCAACATCCAAGGGTCAGACTTATCCGGCTTGATGCAAGCGGCCAGAGACGCCATGCCCATCATACAAGAACACTTGCCCGGTGCCATGGTCAGACCGATGTCTGGATTGTCCCTGTCTGAACCTGAATTGCAAATCATCCCCAATGAGCACCGCATCAGTGAAGTGGGTTTGACGCCACGGGCACTGGCCAGTGCCATTCGCGCATTCACGGGTGGTTTGTTTGTCGGTGAATACTTTGATGGCAACAACCGCTACAACATGATCTTGCGTTCTGATGCTTGGTCGAATCCCAATCAATTGGCAGCCATGCCGATTGCCACACCATTGGCCGGTGCACAAACCATCGGTTCTTTGGCATCGATTGAACGGACCGTAGGGCCCAGTAACATCCAACGTGTTGATGGACAAAAAACCATCAGCATCATGGTGCTGCCTGAAGATGAAATGACTGTGGAAGAGGCGCTGCAAACATTGCGAGATTTTGTGGGGCCTGCGCTGCGAGAAGTTTTGCCTGAAGGTGCTGCATTGCAGTACAAAGGCAGTGCCGACCGACTGGAATCGGCTTTGGGTGACATGTTGAAAAATTTCATGTTGGCGATTTTGATTTTATTCCTCATCATGGGCGCCATATTCAAGTCCATGCGAGATGCGATTTTGGTGCTCGCGGTCATGCCTTTGGCGCTGGCCGGTGGGTTACTGGCTTTGAAGCTGCTTAATATTTGGACTTATCAATCGCTTGATATGTTGACCATGATTGGGTTCATCATTTTACTCGGCTTGGTGGTCAACAATGCCATTTTGTTGATCAGCCAAACCAGAGAGTTTGAGGCCAAAGGCAGCAGCCGTTTGGACGCGGTGATGCAGGCAGTTCGGGTCAGGGCACGCCCCGTTTATATGAGCACTTTGACCAGTATATTGGGCATGTTGCCGCTGTTGGTGATACCCGGCGTGGGATCTGACATCTACCGCGGTCTGGCCACGGTGATCATCGGCGGCATGTTTTTTAGCCTGTTGTTCACTTTGGTTTTGATGCCCAGTTTGTTGAAAATCCAATTCAAAATCACCCAACCATCTAACAAAGAAATACCCATCGATTCAGTTTCAGGAGTTCAGTCATGAGAACGTTTTTGATCATCAGTACCGTGGTTACTTTTGTGTTTTCCCCAATTGTTTGGGCGCAACAGCCGCAAGCACCGGCCATTCCCGTGGTTTTGGATTCAGTGCAAGAAACTGAAGTGGTGGCCACGATGCCCATCACGGGCAATGTATACAGTCAGAATGACGTGCAAATCACAGCCGCCATCAGTGGCCAATTAACGCATGTGACGGAACCTGGAACACAGGTCAAAACAGGTGATGTGATTGCGACCATGGACACCGCGGCCTTGTCCTTGCAACAGGCCGAACAAAAAGCTTTGATCACCCGCGCCCAAGCCCAACTCAACTACCTCAACACCAACCTCAAACGACAACAAAATTTGGTCAAAGCCAACACCGTGTCGGCCAACACCGTGGAGCAAACTTCTTCGCAACGGGACGTGGCCGCCAGTGATTTGACGGTGGCGCAAATTCGGTTAAAGCAAATCGAGGAGCAATTGAGCCGGTCAATCATCAAGGCACCATTTGATGGTGTGGTGTCTGCTCGATTGCGAAGGATTGGTGAAACCGTGGCAGCGGGAACGCCTCTGGCGGCCATGATGGACATGGGGCAATTGGAAATCAGGGCACAGGTACCGATCCGATACGTGAACCACATGCAAGTGGGACAATCATTGGCCATCCATGCTTTTGGCGTGCAACAGCAGGGCCGAATCAAGTCATTGGTGCCCAGTAACCAAAGCCAAAGCCAGGCTTATGAATTGCGTTTGGCTTTTGACAACCAACACCGTTTGGCCATTGGTCAGTTGGTCAGTGTTGCGGTGCCGATGAAAGCAGCCGCCCAATCACTGATCGTTAACCAAGATGCCTTGGTGTTGCGTGAAAATGGCACTTTTGTCTTCAAGGTCAATGAAGACAACACCGTAGAACAAGTGGCTGTCCAAGCCAATGAAAATGTGGGCGATTCGATCGCCATCAAAGCCGAACTAAAGGCCGGAGACCAGGTGGTGGTTCGAGGTGCCGATGGCTTGAGGCCAGGCGCTGTGGTTGCGATTCAGAAAGGTTAAGCGTTGTTGGAATTTTTAGGCTCAATCGCAACGACTGCATAGTCTTTGCGAGGAGTCCTGTATGGATGTAGGTGTTAGAATCGAGAAAGTATCAGAGATCAAGCTTGCGACGAAGTATTCTTTCGTCCGGAATAATATTTATATCCATGCAAGAGCGTTTGAACCCAATGACTCTATACAGTCACTCCGGCGAAGGCCGGAGTCTAGGCACAATTTAAGAATATGCCATTTCTTTGCCAATTATTTTGTTCTGATTAATTTTTGTTTTTGCCTGGATTGCGGTCTTAGCCACAATGACAGGGT
>JAUHZH010000306.1 GCA_030426065.1 Gammaproteobacteria bacterium | reverse complement strand
TGAGCGGCGATGTCGGCATGAACCAGTGGCCTGATGGCACAAACTTCTTCGTTGCTCAGATCGGTGGTCTGGCGTCCGCCACCGACATAGGGTTGGTATCGGAATGATTTCACTTCGTCTATCGAGCGTTGGTGAATGGTGTTGATGTCCACTGCTTGGGCGTTGTTGGCCAGGTAATTTTCAATGAACACCCGAAGCCATGTGTTGCCTGATTTCGGGTAGGAAGCCAACCACAAAATATTGCCCATGGTCACACCTCAACAGCTGGGTATTTGGCCAATGCAGCCCCCGTGCGGGTGGGGCGCGGCAGTAACAGGCCGTTACAATTGGGGCACACCGAGTCCATTTGCTGATCACAAACACTGCAATAGGTGCATTCGAAACTGCATATCACTGCCCCAGCTTGATCGGCAGGCAGCGGTGTTTGGCAACGTTCACAGTGAGATTTCATTTTCAGCATCGGCTATAATGTGTGGTTTAAACAACGCATTTTACACCAAATGAGTACGGTTTTAATCACAGGAGCCAATCGGGGCATTGGTTTGGAGTTGACCCAGCAATACCTGGCTCAAGGTCACCAAGTTTTGGCGGTTTGTCGCAGCAACAGCGATGCTTTGGAACAATCTGGGGCCGAGGTGTTCACGGGGATTGATGTCAGTGACCCCACTGACTTGATTCGTTTGAAAAATAAGTTGGATCAACGATCGATTGATGTTTTGTTGAACAACGCAGGTATTTTGATTCACAGCCAATTGGGGGAATTGGATTTTGATGCCATTCGAAAACAATTTGAAATCAATGCCATGGCTCCGCTTCGTATCACCGAAACCCTTTTGCCTTTACTGTCTGAAGGCAGCAAAGTTGCCATCATCACCAGTCGCATGGGCTCAGTGTCTGACAACGATTCAGGCGGCGGGTATGGTTACCGGATGAGTAAAGCAGCGGTCAATATGGCAGGAAAATCATTGGCAATCGACTTGAAACCGAAAGGGATTGCGGTGGCTTTGTTGCATCCGGGTTGGGTCAAAACCGACATGACTGGCCACAACGGCATGATCGATACTTTGGAATCGGCTCAGGGTTTGATGGCAAGAATTGATGCCTTGAACCTGAGCAACACAGGTGGTTTCTGGCACACCAATGGCGAAGCCCTGGAGTGGTGATGATGAAAATGATCACTGCCATCATCAAACCGTTCAAATTGGATGATGTGCGAGACGCTTTGGAGCAGGTCGGTGTGCGTGGCATCACCGTCACTGAAGTCAAAGGGTTTGGTCGCCAAAAAGGCCACACTGAATTGTACCGGGGTGCGGAGTATGTGGTTGATTTCTTACCCAAATTGAAAATCGAGATTGCCACCACCGAAAACCAGGTTGATCGCATTGTTGAAGTGCTGATTGAAACGGCGAGCAACGGCAAAGTCGGCGATGGCAAAATATTCATCACCCCTTTGGAACAAGTGATTCGAATCAGAACGGGTGAAACGGGCGAGGATGCCCTGTAGTTTCTGGTGACTCGTCCAAGTGTGCAGCTGGGTGGTCTTTGAGGAATTTGATCACCACATCGGCCACGGCTTTGGCTTGGGTCATGTGTAAATGGTGGCAACCTGGCATTTCGATGTATTGCGTTGGGTCCAAGGCATTGACCCGGTCTTGGTAACTTGGGTATTCCAAAGCATAGGTTCTGGGTTCGCCAACCACCAACAAGCGCGGCATCGGCAGTGAAGACAAGAAGTCTTGTGTTTGTTCTTCACTCATGCGGAAAAAGCTGCGCAACTTCAACCGTTTGTCGGTCCGCCAATGGTAACCCTGCTCGGTCGACTGAAGGCCCCTTTCGACCAAGGGTCGGATGATTTCCTGATCCATCGGCGTCGCTTGAATTCTGGCTTTGATGGCGTCTTCAACACTGGCGTATTGCCTCTTGTGTTCCAATGAATGGGGTCGCCACACATCCAATGCTTCGCGCAAAGATTTGGCCCCTGTGCCTGGCACATAAGGGGGTACTGGTCCGGTGTTTTCAATCAAAACCAACTGCAACACCTGTTCTGGGTAGGCCGATGCATACAAAGCGGCGATGGCTGCCCCCATGGAATGACACAACATCACCACGGGTTCATTGTAGCTGTCCATCACGGCCTGCATGTCAATCACATAATCGATGAAACCGTAGTTGTGTCCCGGGGCGCGGTGGTCTGAATGGCCATGACCGGGAAAATCAATCGCTGTGACTTCAAAACCAGCGGCTGCCAACAGCGGGCCAATGTGCCAAAAACTCGCGGCATTATCGAGCCAACCATGAAAAGCCACCATTTTTTTGGCTTGTCCACTGCCCCATTGCAAGCCCGTAATGGTGCCATATCGGGTCTCAAAATGGACATCAACCACTTCACTCATAAACTCACCAAAATCAACAATGCCAACAACCACCGATAATGCATGAACCAAACAAAGTCTATGCGCTCAATCCATTTCATGAACCAATGGATGGTGACAAAAGCCACCAAGAAACTGACGACCACAACGGTCAGCAAGGGCATCCAAGCCACTGCATCCGGTTGTTGCCACCACTTGATTCCACCATAAACGGCCGTCATGCCAATCGCGGGAATGGCCATCAAAAAAGAAAAAGAAGCGGCCTGGGATTTGCTCAATCCGGCCCACATGCCGGCTGTCATGGTGATGCCAGATCGAGACGCGCCAGGGATCAAGGCCAAAACTTGGGCCACTGACATGATGCCAACAGAGCGCCATGACAAAGACTGTTCGCGAGCGAAGCGTTGCGACCACCACAACAGCACGCCGAAAACAGCCGATGCCGCCGCTATGACAGCAGGCTGTCTTAAATTGGAATCAATCCAACTCGCCAACAACAAGCCGGCCAACCCCAGCGGGATCGCAGACACCAATAAATAGGACAGCAAAACTCGCTCATCACCAAACAATATAGCCCACAGGCGCTTCCTGAAATAGATGATGACCGCCATCAAAGTGCCGACATGGGCGGCGATGTCCATCACTTCCCCTTGATATTGCCAACTTGAAAAGTGTGACAACAAGATCAGGTGAGCGGACGATGATATGGGTAAAAACTCGGTCAGGCCTTGAATCAAGGCCAAGACGCAAGCTTGGAACCAATCGACCATCAATTCATCATGTCCTTGTAGTTTTTCCAGTGCATGTGCGGCAACATGAATTGCTCCAATGGTGAACGCGTCTTGTGCTGGTAAGCTTGAATGTCGTCACCCAAAACGGACTGCAAAGCGGCGATGGCCCCTTCGTCGTTTGACATCCACTCGTCTGCATCAACCACCGTCAAATCAAGGCCCATGGCAATCATTTGATTCACCACTCTGGTAAATTGAGAGAAATGGACTTGATCAGTTCCAAAGACTTGGTTATGCAAGCGGTAATCTGCAAAATTACGAGACAACAGAA
>JAUHZH010000305.1 GCA_030426065.1 Gammaproteobacteria bacterium | reverse complement strand
GGTCCAAGCCCGTGCCTGTGCTGTGATCAGCTGAAAAAGGAAAGAAATTGCTGATGGAGCCCCTGCGCCTGCCTGTCATGCCAATGGTTCGCCCATTGGCCAATTGTGTGATGCTGCCCCACATGTTTCGGCCTTGAACACGTCCAAACAATACTGGCACTTCCATCATGCCATCAGCCGTCATTTGAATGTAACTGTGGCGGTCCATGCGCTCCAGGTTCCATACATGAACAGCCAGGTTGCCGTTCTTAAGGAACGCCATCTCCTGTGCTGTGCCACCTTCATTGAGGTAAATGCTTTGGGCATCTCCACCTTGTAAATTGGTGGAGATGATGTTGTTGGTGTGTTCAAAACCGTGGTAAGCACGGGTGCCCTTGTAACCTGTTCTGGGGTCGGCTGATCGACTGCTGAAGTAAATGCGTTGATCGTCGGGGGAAAACACCGGGAAAAAATCGTTTTTCTTGCGCATCCGAACGTGGTGGTCATATTGTCCGCGAACGCCTCGACCATCTTGATCAAACAAACCCAAAGGATCGATTCTGGCCACCGACCAACCCACATGTCGATCGGCTTCAGGCCTTAAAAACCGTGGATTAACGGCATGTCCGTCAGTGCCAATTTCAGCGAGGCAAATGTTCCAACTCAAATCCAGCCAGGGAATGTCGTCTTGATTGGGATTGACTCGGCATTCGAAAGCCAGTTGGGTTCCGGCATGATTGGCTGCCACGCGGCCGAAATCGCACATGCCATCTGAGCCACAAAAGGTGCCATTCAAGAAATCAATCGGTTGGCCAATCAATTGCATGGTTGCGGGATTGATTTCTTGAAGCATGATTTTGGCACCTGTTCGCAATCCCCAATCGGTTCGTATGGGCATGCGGTTCACGGCCCAATGCCATGCCGGTTGATCTACGTAAGCCACATAGGCTTTGTCGGCAGTTTGGCCACAATCAGGGCAGTTTTCAGCCTTTTCGGCAGCAATCCAGTTTGCTATGGTTTGGTATTCAGGGCTGCCCATGGTGATTTGTTCACCACCGGCATGGGGAATGGCGTTGAGTTCTGTGGTTGGGATGATTTTAGCCAGCAGGCGACTGTGCTCAATGGCATCAAGTGAAATCATCTCCGAAAAATTTTGGTGGTTGATCAGTGAGTCTTCGGTTGTGAATTCACTGCCTGACTTTTGCAGGGTGGTGATGCCAAACCGTTTGCCCAGATGGCAACTGGAACACTGGGATTCAATCAACGGCTGGACTTGGGTTCTGAACAAGTCGAAGGCGCTGACCTGAAATCCATGTTTGAATATCAAATCGTTGTTTGTGTTGGCTGTTGCTGAAAAGGACAGCAACAAGCACAGCCACATCAATGTGGTTTTAACTGCACTCACGGGGCTCACCTCTTTTTTACTTTCAGTTTAAGGCAGGTTGCCGTGCTTTGGATGCTTTGTGACTTGTTGATTGTGTTAGCGGTGGGTTTATGGGTGTGACTGGTTGTGCATCCCCACGCAGGAGCGTTGGGATGAGGGAGGAGTCTCCAGCCCTTGCCCTGTCATTCCTGCGAAGGCAGGAATCATTTAAAGCACGAGATTCCGGCACTCGCCTGAGGCTCGGCCGGAAAAATGTTTCTGGAAAACATTTTCATGCAAACCTGCGAAGCAGGTGAGTATCATGGATGATACGAATAATGACGAAGAATGGTTATAGGCACCTTCACAATTCACCTTGCCTTGCGCTCACGACCCGCCCATATCCCAGTAGGCGCAAAGTAGTCTCCGGCCTTCGCCGGAGTGACGGTGGAGCCGTTGTTGAAGAGACAGCGCGATGTAAAGGTTTACTGCAAATCGACGGCGTATTTACGCAGCAGGTGGATGTCTATCACCTCTAGGGTGCGTTGGTGGGTGCTCTGAATGCACACTTTGGGGGCCATGTCGGCTTGTTGTGCTTCAAGCCATCGCAAGGCACAGAGGCACCAGCGATCTCCTGCTTGCAAACCCGGAAAATCGTATTCGGGAGCAGGGGTGCTCAAGTCATTGCCTTGTTGTTTCGAAAAAGCCAGAAAGGCATCAGTCACCACCACACAAACGGTGTGCATGCCCAAATCTTGGTCATTGGTGTTGCAGCAACCATCCCGATAAAACCCCGTCACAGGGTCATCGCAACACGTTTCTAAGGGTTCGCCGTAGACATTGAGACTTTCGTGCATTTCCATGGTGTTTGATCAGCAAAAAAAACAACATTTTAGAATAAATCTGGCCGCAAGGCATGTTGTTTCGGCATTCAATCCATTTCTTGTAAGCGCTGTTCCAGCGCGCTGTAGTCATAGTTTGGCCATTGTGTTTGCATGGATTGAAGCAATGCTTGGGCTTTGCTTTTTTCACCTTGCTCAATGTATTGCAGCAGCTGTTGCCACTCCAAAGCCATCATGGGGTCAGCAACTGTGTTTTTCTCAATCCGCTGTTTTTTGGCTTTGAATTCTGATTTGAGCAATTCTTGGTTGCGTTTCACGTCTTTTTGAAAGGCATCATCCGCTTCAAAAGCTGCGGCTTCTTCTTGGATTTCATGGTCGAATTCGGGTTCGTCGATGGATTCATTGAGGTCACTTACCTTGATTCGGCTGCCTGTGACTTTGATTTGTTCAGGCTCAAAGGCGCCGTCACTGTCATCCTGTTTGGCTTCAGTAACGGGTTCGGCCTGAACCCTCCTTTCTGCCGGTGCGCTGCTGGCTGGTTTGGGAGCTGCCATGGGTTGGTTCATGACTTCTTTTTCAGGAAAGTAGTCTTCGGCACTTTGTATGCTGGTGGGTGTGACTTGTACTGAAATCCACAGCAGCAAGGGTGTCACCAAAGCGACACTGGCTGCGGCCATCCACATGGTTTTGTTGCGACGCTGAGGCGACTTGCCTTCGCTCTTTGGGGGCAGGCTGGCTTGGGCCGCTTGCATGATGGCATCATCCAATGCTTTGGGCGGTTGGTCCTTGGCTTGGTCTTGGTACAGGTCTTTGATGTCTTTGTCATTCATCGCCATGACTCCAGTGCGGATTTGAGTTTGTTGACTGCATAACGGTACTGGCTTTTGATGCGTTCAATGGGTTGTTCAGTGACTGCGGCGACTTCAGTCAGGCTCATGTCGGCTTCATGTTTCATCACGAAAGTCCTTCGCTGATTGTCTGGCAAGGTGGTGATGGCTTTTTGCAGTTGTTGAGCCAATCTTTTGCGTTCCAATTCATTGTCTGGTTGCTTCAGTTCGATGTCAGGTGCTTCTTGGTCTGAAGCCTCTTCGATGTTCCTGCCTTGTTTTCGGAACCAGTCAACCAACAATCGATTGGCAATGGTGTAAGCCCAAGTGGTGAATTTGTATTCAGGATTGAACTGTTGTTTGTTGTTGATGATTTTTAACCACAGTTCTTGAAACAATTCATCGCAGAGTGCTTCGTTGTTGCACGACTTGTTGATGAAACG
>JAUHZH010000304.1 GCA_030426065.1 Gammaproteobacteria bacterium | reverse complement strand
CTTCTCCTTTCGGCAATGCATACCCCAACCCATGCATCACAACTGGAGTGATCGACGCAGAATCTCTGTCTTTTACGAGGTGATACACACCCTTCTTCAGCGCACTGATTTTGTCAGGTTCACCTCGACTGCCTTCTGGAAACACGATCAGAATTTGTCCTTGATCAAGTGCCTCATGACATGCATCGAACAATGTGTTTCTGTCCGTGGCACCAGCCCTGTCAAGAGGAATGATTCCAATGATTTTGGTAGAAAACCATGCCATGAAACGATTTTTCAAAAAATAATCAGCAGCAGCCACAGGCCTCACATGATGCATTTTGAACAAAGGAAACAGGCTCAACAGAACCATGGTATCTAAATGGCTGTTGTGATTGGCCACAATGACCGCCGGACCTTCTTTGGGAAGGTGTTGCCTTCCCCTGATGTTCAACCCCAGCACGATCAAAACCAATGGTTTAACAACCAACCCGAAAAACAACAACTGTATCAAGCGATTCATATCAGGCGTAAAAATAACGAATGAAATGGAAGAACAAAGGCGCTGTGAACATCAAGCTGTCAATCCGATCCAAAATACCGCCATGCCCGGGTAACAACTGACCACTGTCCTTGATGTTCAAATCCCTTTTGACTGATGAAATGGTCACGTCACCAAAAAAGCCAGACACAGCAATGATGAAACCAGCCAGCAAGCTGAACTGAACATCCATCGGGGTTAGGTATGATCCCAGTAATCCAGCCAACAAGGTCACAGAAACCAGACCACCGATAAAGCCTGCCCAGGTCTTGTTCGGGCTGACAGATGGAATGATTTTTCGTTTGCCCAACAACTTACCAAAAAGGTATTGGCAGACATCGTTCAACTGGGTCATCATGATCAAAAACAACATCAAGCCAAATCCTGCACCTGTGACGCCATTCAAAGGCAAAACCAAAAGATAAGCCACATGGCTGACACTGTATACAGTCAACATCATGCCCCAATGCAACACGCCCACAGCATGAATGAAGCCATCGTTTTTACCAGTTAATACCATTCGCACAGAAAGTATCAAAAACGCATAAACTGGAATAAAAATAATGAAAACGCCATACCAATCAATGCTGACCAAATAATACTGAACTGGAATCGTGAGGTAAGCCCAAAATAAAACCCGCCTGTCTGAATGACGCGTTGGGACAATGGACAAATATTCTTTCAAAGCCAAAAAACTGATGAAGGCAAAAAGCACAATGCTGGTGGTAACCCCTGAAAGTATGGACAAAAACAGCAAACCAATGATCCACCACCAGGATTGGATGCGCAGCAACAGTTCTTCTGGTGATTTGATTTTGTTTAATCGTGCCAAAGTGAAACTGATGACGTGGGCCAACACAAGAAAGCCCAAAACAAAACCCATCACCACATGTAAAGGGTTAGAAAAATCAATCATCACCTTGCTCCAAAAATCGGTAAGTCATACTGAGGCGCCGATAAACGGTTGCCAACGAACCCAATACCAAAACCCACAAAGCCACATAAAGACCATAAGCACTTTCGAAAACATGCACCTCAATGAGCGTCAGCAAACAAGACACCGTCACCAAAGCCATGCGGTGTTGTTTGGCCATGGGGCCGGCAAAACTGGTGGGCGCACCCAAACTGGATCCTAAAGTGCGGGCATAAGCCGTCGATACAGCCAAAACAGCAGCCAACCAGCCCAAATGAATGGCATATGGATAACTGCTTGCAGCATACCCCACAGCAACCAATATCATCACATCAGCCAAGCGATCTGGCACATCATTGAACAACTCTCCTGAAGGCGTACTTTTCCCTCCTTCAATCGCAACCAAACCATCAAACAAATTACACAGCAACCTCATCTGAATCATGATGGGAGCAATCAACAACATCCAAACATGCTGGTTGGCCCCAAAAACAAACAAGCAAGCGCTTGCCAGCCCAGCAAAAAAAACACTGGCGATAGAAATCTGGTTCGGCGTGATGTTTTTTTGACTGATGTATGCCGCTGTTTTCGACACCCACTTTTTACTTCTGACCTTCAGCTCCCTTCTGTTGTCATCACTCATGACTCCCTCCCTTCTTAATCTGAATCGTTTTAAATAAACTGAACAAATAACCCACAGCCAAAGCAGGTGAAATGGTCAACAACAGTTCAGGTGTTCCAATGGCCACATGCAACAAAGACAAACAAACAGAAGTCATCATCAACACCAATAAAGATGGCATTAACAGCTGAGTCAACGGCGATGCGAAGCGATGGAACAAAGCAACCGTTACAAACCCAATAAAGAATGTCATCATCATACTGAAAAGGCCCTGTGATAAAGCAGAAACCCATGCCACGGAAAAACCAGCCTCAGAGTTGGCGTAATAAGCCCAAGCGCCCCAAAAGACAAAAGCCAACAAAGCAAAAGGCAAATCTTTTTTCAATTCACTCAATTCAAGTCCCGTCCATGTAGTCATTTATTTATTTGACCACTTCACTGTTCATCCCATGGGTTAATGATGGGAACGTCTATGTATTTGAAGTCGCTGACGTTTCTTGTGACCACTGTCATTTTATGCGTCAAGGCAGTGGCTGCGATCAAAGCATCACGATCTGACCTGGGGTCTGGAACATGTGGTTCAGCACAACATAAAGCCACCGCAGTATCAATTGGGATGATGCGACCTTGAAATGCTGGCAAAACATACTCATTCAGCCAAATTCGCAACATTTTGCCCTGTTTCTTATCTCGTCTTTCAACCAATTGCACACCCGTCTCCAACTCCAACAAGGTGATGACAGATAAAAACAAATGTGATGTTTGGGCTTCACTGCCCCATTTGACTACATGTTTATTTGCTTTACCGGACTTTGCTTTCCTCAACTCAGAAACAACATTCGTATCTAACAGGTACATCAACTCAAATCTGCGGGTCTGTACAAGCCTTTATCCAACTTGCTTGGATTAAAATCCACATCCCCAGCATCAGGCATGGCCAGCAAATCAACGATACTGAGTTGATTGCCAGTTAACTTTTCATATTCCTCGATGCTTAATAAAACATGCGAAGCATGACCTCGATCAGTGATAATGACAGGACCATTGCGTGAAGCTCTTTTTGCTTTACCCACGTCATGATTGAAATCTCTACTTGAAATGGTTGTGATGCTCATTTTCCACCTCGAAATTATGTAGTTACGTTACTACATATTATATGACTTTCAAACCTCTCTTCAACAATTACTTTGAAGTTAAGCCACCCAAAAAACTAAAACCAAAATGGCTTAATGCAGATGTTAACTGTACTCAACACATATAACAGTCCACATTTATGATGCGCCTTGTAGCAAAATACAGACACACAACAAAAGGAATCACGGATGATTTTATGAGTGATAGGAACTTGGCTGCTTTTCATGCTCGCCAAGCCAAATACAGCCACTTACCGAAAGGCACCTT
>JAUHZH010000303.1 GCA_030426065.1 Gammaproteobacteria bacterium | reverse complement strand
TTTGCCCAAGCCCACTTCATCAGCCAGCAGCACGCGCGGTGCATGGCGTCGAGCCACAGCATGGGCAATGTACAATTGATGTGGCAACAAAGTGGTGCGGCAGCCGATCAAGCCATGCAATGAAGATTGTTGCAAACGTTGTTGATGCGAACGCGCAGATTGGCGCAGTTCAAACCAGCGGTTTTTATCGATTTGGCCATTCATCAAGCGTTCAAACGGCTGGTCCAGTGAGATGTTGTTGGCCAATTCCGTTTCCGGAATGACGTCTTCCTCACCACCGGCCTTTTCACCAAAATAGATGTTCAAGCCTTTCAGTGATTTGATTTCGGTCACGGTCAAAGACCAACCGTCTTTGTGAGGCACCTCATCACCGACTTGAGGCACATAACGCGTCAAAGGCGCTGAATCCTTGGCGTAAACCCGCTCTTCACCCACCGCATCAAAAGCCACTTTGACCATCCGATTGTTTTCACCAACCACCCGGCCCAAGCCCAGTTGTAAGTCCGCACTGTTGATGAAACGCTGTCCTGTGATGAAATCCATACCACTCGAAATCAAAAAAAGCGCTATTTTAACAGCCATAAGTGAAATGACCACAACATTGGACAACTGACAGGTTTTCAATGACAATACGGCGATGTCAAAAAAACCACCCAAACTGCTGCTCATTTTCAACCCCAATGCCGGCAGTGGCCGTGCTCAAAAAACCCTGCCGCTGATCAAAGACCATTTGACGAAAAACCAGCAGGACTTTGATGTGCTCATGACCGACTACGCAGGCCATGCCCAAGCACTGGTGTCTGACACTGCACTGCATCAATACCAAGCCGTGATTGCTTGTGGTGGCGATGGCACCCTGTTTGAAGTGGTCAATGGTTTGATGGCACACGATGCTGAACAACGCATCCCTTTGGGTGTGGTACCAGTGGGCACCGGCAATGCCTTTTCTCGTGAATTGGGCTTGCAGCCTTCCGACTGGCAAAAAGGTTTGGACATCGTCCTCAAACAACAAACAACGGCCATTGATGTGGCCCACGCCCAATGCAAGGACAATGCTTTTTACTTCATCAACATCATCGGCTGGGGCTTTGCCGTCGATTGTGGCCAAACCACCATGAAGGTCAAAAAACTGGGTAAAATCAGTTACACCTTGGCCACATTGTGGCAAACCATCAAACTGAAAAAACACCCCATCACCGTCACCCTGGATGGCGAAAAGCGCGAAGAAGAACTGGTCATGCTGGAAGTGGCCAACAGCCGCTACACCGGTACCTCGTTTTTGATTGCACCCGATGCCCAAATTGACGATGGCCTGTTGGATGTCATCATGCTGAAAAAGATTTCCAGACCCAAGATCCTCAGCCTGTTCCCCACCATCTATTCAGGCCAACACGTTCACTACAAAGAAGTCGAAACCAGACAAGTCAAATCCATCACCATCGAAACCCATCAAGCCATGCCACTGATGCCCGACGGCGAATTCATTGGCGAAACACCAGTCACCATCAGCTGCGTGCCGAAAGCTTTGCAACTGCTACAATAACAACGACCTCTGGCATGAAGCCAAAGCAGTGAGCTGAAACTGACAAAGAAAACTCACTGTTTATCACTTCTGTGGTTTTCAAACATTTCAATGGCCGCTTTGAGGATACCCACCAATCCGATGCCCAACACCGTGATACCAACAGCCACACTTTGCGACAAATCAGTCTTCCAGTACAGCGTCGCCACCAAACCAGATACGATGAATGCAAAAGCCATGAAGGCAATCAGGAGCAGCATGGCTTTGCCCCAAAAAGGATCAGTCCACACTTTTTTAGACACTTTGTTTTGGGTGGTTGTGGTGTCTTGTAAAGTTGAAAAACTGAAAGCCACGCCCAATAAAATCAAAACTTGGTTCAACAACCCCCATTCGATTTGTTTTTGCATCAAAGCTTGAACAAAGGGGATGTAGTAAACCAAAGCGGCCAAAAGCAGTGGGTATTGAAGGTAGCTGATTCGATGGAAAATTTGTCTAAAAGAATTCATCCAGACATTTAAACACAGCCCATGTTGATTGCCAAACCCTCATGAAGTTGCTATGGTGCACAACATGGCAAAACCCAATAAAAAAGGCCCCAGCACCACCGTCGATGTCTATTGCAGCCAATGCAAAACCCAACTGTTCAAGTACCGAAAAGGCGGCAAGGGATCTCTGGTCAAATGCTTCAAGGAACGCATTGTTGATGATTTCACTTCACAGCCTTGTATCTGCCCAGAATGCAACCAGGTTTTTGCCCGAGACACACTGATCCGAGGCACGCCTGCTTTTAAAATGATTGGCGGTAAGGTGTTCGCCAAGTAAATTCACACCGTTACAAAAAGGCAAAAACTGCACCCCTTCCGAAGGTATAATCATTGTTTTCACAACAGGTGCCATTCATGTCAAAAGCCTCCGTCCCACCCACATGGACATACTGCCCAGACCCACAACCACCCCACTCAAAAACCAAACCCTTGCAAGTCAATTCGGTCGCCATCTGTGACGATGGCTCGCGCAGTGTTTTCGGCACCTACTTTGAACGTGGAGAGGGCGAATTCAACAGTTACCTGATGAACGCCAGTGGCACGCCTTTGTGGTCTGAACCCTTTGGCACTGGCACAACCACCCAAGGTGTGTTCTGGACAGCCACCAGCCACGATGGCAGTTACATCGCTGTGGGCGGTCAGACCAGTGAATCTGTGGGTTATTTGTATGCCTATGCGGGCGCCGACGGCACCACCTTGCTTGAAGTCCAAACCCCATCTCGGATCAATCAAGTCAGCTTGAGTGCCGATGGCCAATACCTGTCGGCTTGTTATGACAAAACCCTGGTGGTCTATCAATACAATACCACCACCCAAAAATACGACAACATTTACAGTTACACCGACGCGGTCTACGGATTCAACAGCTGCATGATCAGCCGCAATGGACAAACCGTGGTGGCCTCAGGCATTCATTATGACAACAGCGACGCTGCCAGCGGAAGCAGCGACACCGCCGGCCGGGTTTACAGTTTTCAAGTCGATGGCTCCTTGGTGACGGCCTTGGGCCACTGTCAATTGGGCTGCGGCTCCATGCGTGTCGCGGTGGTGGCTTCCGGAGCTTTTTGGGCGGTGTCCATGCACGATGGCAGCTGTGGTTTGATTAACATCACTGAACCCACCCAAACGCTCTGGACCTACAAGCCAGAGAACCCCAATTTGTCTCTGTCTTATGCTGTGGCGGTGACACAAACCGACCAAGGTGAGGTGTTCGTGGCTTGCGGCACCAATTTGGACAATGCACCCACCGGCGGCTATTTGTATTTGGTCAAATCAGAACGGTTGGATCTGGCGGTCGAATACTCAGGCGTGAAATACAAACCCGTCTTACAATGGACAAACGACATCGAATTCGGCGTCAACCCTGGCGTCAGCATGGACCAAAACGCC
>JAUHZH010000302.1 GCA_030426065.1 Gammaproteobacteria bacterium | reverse complement strand
CTGATGCTTGAATGCAATGAGTCTTGAACGGTCATCATCACATTCAATGCGCCATCCTGGCTTAAGCCAGAACGGATGGCACCGTGCCAATCTTTGGGTGCAGTGACTTTGAGTTGCCACTTGTTTTTAACGGCTTGTTTACCAATGTCAGCCAATTTGGCGTCTCTGTTGGGCATTCTATATTGTTGTTCAGTCATTCCCCATGATGGCAATTGTGCCAAAACAGTGAATGATGCAAAGGCCATGACAGCCATAAGGGTCAATTTATTCATTATTTTTCCTCAATCCCCCCGGTGGTTAACTTAATTGGATCCAAGATGGCTTTTATTTCTTCTTCACTTAAATCCGTATTCTCTAACGTCACGTCCAATACAGAACGTTTTTCTTTGTATGCTTGTTTGGCAATTTTAGCACCCAGCTCATAACCGATGACTGGATTCAATGCGGTGACCAAGATGGGGTTGCGTCCGACATTTTCAGAAACCACACCTTCATTGACCACAAATCCTTCGATCGCTTGGTCAGCCAATTGGACTGAAGCCGTCGACAAGATTTCGATGCTTTGCAACACATTATAAGCAATCACAGGCAACATCACATTGAGCTGGAAATTACCGGACTGACCACCCATTGAAACGGTCAGGTCATTTCCAAAAACTTGGGCGCAAACCATTGCCACGGCTTCTGGAATCACTGGATTGACTTTACCTGGCATGATGGAACTGCCCGGTTGCAAAGAAGGCAATTCAATTTCAGCCAAGCCCGCCAAAGGACCTGAGTTCATCCAGCGCAAATCGTTGGCCACTTTCATCAAAGTGGTCGCCACGGCTTTCAACTGACCTGACAATTCGACGATGTTATCCTGAGTGCTGATGCCGTCAAATTTGTTGTCCATTGAGCTGAATGGCACACCGGTGCGATCCATCAATTTTTCAGCAAACAAAGCGACGAAACGTGGGTCAGCATTGATGCCCGTACCCACGGCTGTGCCGCCTTGTGGCAGGTTGGCAGTTCGATTCAGTGTGTCTTCCAAACGGGACACATTGGTGTCCAAGCAAGATGCCCATGTGTTCAATTCTTGAGCAAATGTCACAGGCATGGCATCCATCAAATGGGTGCGGCCGGTTTTGACAATGTTTTTGAGCGTTTCTGCTTTGTCGCGACATACGCTGATCAGGTGATTCAAGGCCGGAATCAATTGTTGAGTGACCCGCAATGTGGCACTGACGGCAATGGCCGTGGGAATCACATCATTCGAACTTTGACCCATGTTCACATGGTCATTTGGGTGAATTTCCAAAGCGTCAGTAGAAGCCAAATGTGAAATCACTTCGTTGCTGTTCATGTTGGAACTGGTTCCAGAACCTGTCTGAAATACATCGATGGGGAAATGACTGTCCACTTCGCCGCTTTGCACTTTGGCGGCGGCCGCATCAATGGCCTGATACACAGCACTTTCCATGTGACCCAACTCATGGTTGGCTTCAGCGGCTGTGGCCTTGATCAAACCCAGTGCTTCAATGAAAGCACGTGGCATGGTCAACCCACTGATTGGGAAGTTGTTGATGGCGCGTTGTGTTTGGGCACCATACAAAGCATCTGTGGGCACTTTCAACTCACCCATGCTGTCTTTTTCAATGCGGAATTCAGTCATGTCCAGATAATCAAAAATAAAAGGAGCGCAAATTATACGGATTCAACCCACCAAAATCGAACATTTGCTGCTATTTGTGACGGCTTTCAATTTTAACGCAGCCAATGATACATATTTTTGAAAGAAAGGGCAGTGCCAAGGGTCATATACTTCTTTTAGCGAAACCCAAAGGAATTATGAAAAAAATCTACTTGATATTGATTACAGTGATGACATGGTCATCACAAGCTAAGGATTATGCAGATCGTGCCGATGCCGTCACTCCCCTGCTGCCAGGTATGACGGTGCCTGCCATTCAATTGATCAACATGGAAGGGAATAAAGTCAATTTGGACATAGACCAACTGGACAAACCCTTGATACTGACCTTTTACCGCGGTGGTTGGTGTCCCTATTGCAATGCCTATCTCGGCGAAATGAGGACGGTGGAAAAAGAACTCAAGACCATGGGATTCGACGTATATTTTGTGAGTCCCAGTTTGCCCGAAAACAGTCAGATGACACAAAAAGACAACCCAGGGTATCAATTGTTTGCCGACCCTGATTCATCAGCGGCCAAGGCGTTGGGCATTGCCTTTCAATTGGATGAACAAACCAAACAAAAATACATCAATTACGGCATCGACTTACAAAAATTGTCAGGTCACGACGGGAATTTATTGCCTGCACCAGCCACTTTTTTGATAGGCCAAGACGGTGTGGTGCAATTTCAGTACGTCAATCCCGATTATAAAATCCGATTGGCACCCAGCATTTTGAAGGCTGCTGCCGAAGATTACATCAAGCGCAAGGGTCATTTGTTTAAATGAACAGAAAGGCTTTTATGAAACAACCATGCAGAAACTGACCAAAGAACTGACATGATGGCGGTCAGGGCCACGATGGCCCTGGCCGGTGTCTGGTGTTTCACATGTACTCCTGTGAACAACACATAGATCGCCACCAATACTTGCGCCATCACCATCAACAACATCACATGAGACATTCCGAGAGGTTCAAACCGCACCAGCAATGACAAGCTGACCATCAAAGCAATCGCCACACCAGCTTGGTACCACCTTCCATGTGGTTTGGCCCAACGCAACAGCAAGAACAGCACCATAAATGGGACCATCAGTAACAGCAATTGAAAAGTGATCTTTAAAACATCTGGCATGACATTTCCTTCCATTCCTTACATATCAATATCGTTGCACAACATTGTTTTCAAAGTTGCGAAACATTATAATGCCGCTTTCCCATTCGATGTCAGAACATGTCACTTTCACCTTTGACAGCCATCACTTCAGTGGATGGTCGTTACCACAGCAAAACCCAACATTTGGGTCATATTTTTTCTGAATACGGATTGATCAAATTCCGCTTGTTGGTGGAATTAAAGTGGTTGATTCATTTGAGCAAACAAACTGGCATCAGCGAAGTCCCTGCATTCAGTGAAGAAGAAACAGCCTGGGTGATGTCGATTTTTGACAATTTTGACCCCGCAGAAGCACAAAAGGTCAAAGACATTGAAGCCACCACCAACCACGACGTCAAAGCGGTGGAGTATTACATCAAGGACAAGTTGGACGGCCATGAAGTCCTCTCTCAAGTCAAAGAGTTTGTCCACTTTGCATGCACCTCAGAAGACATCAACAATTTGTCCTATGCTTTGATGTTGCAACAAGCCCGCAGCGAAGCTTTTGTGCCCTCATTGCAAAACATCATCAACACCTTGGCTGAGATGGCCATGTCGTTGGCAGATGTCCCCATGATGTCCAAAACACATGGCCAACCTGCTTCACCCTCCACCATGGGCAAAGA
>JAUHZH010000301.1 GCA_030426065.1 Gammaproteobacteria bacterium | reverse complement strand
TTCAAATCTTTGGTCACTGATGCCTTGACACTAGACAACAACGATTGGCAACACTTGTTTGGGCACATGTTCAGCCAATACCGGTCACTCGAAGTTCAACCTGAATGGGATGAGGACGACCAGCCATTGAGAAAGAATCCTTTTGTCACCTTCACTCACACCACCATTGATGGACAAACCTTACTGTATGTGGGAGGAGAAGTTTTTGAAGGCGATGCACAGGAAATCACATCCATCTGCGAATCAGAAACCGTCGCTGACAGCGATTCAGCTATGATTCAAGCACTTAAATCTGCAGAGTATTTGGTCTGAACCTTTATTCTGGTGCCACATAAACGACTTTGTTTTTGCCTTCCCTTTTGGCCATAATCATGGCTTTGTCTGCTTGTGTCCACAGTTTGGCAAACCCTGTGAACCCAGGCTGTGCTGAAGTGAAGCCAAAACTTGCTGTGATCAATAATTTTTGTTCATGGTATTTGAATTGATGGTTTTGGATGTTGCTGCGGATTTGTTCAAGGAAGGCCCTCATGTCCTCAACTGAACTGTTGACCCAAACCAAACAAAATCCATCACCACTGACTCGAGACCAAAAAGCCCCCTCTGGCAGCAACGCCTGGACCCGATCAACAAATTGAATCAAAACGAAATCACCTGCATCATGACCCACTTCTTCGTTCAGGCGATTGAAGTCGTCCAAGTCAATCAAAGCAAACTGCACTTCAGAGTGGATCACTTGGTGCTCATTGAAGAGTTGATCGACTTTTTTCTTCATCCCTGTGCGGTTATATATCCCTGTCAGGAAATCAGATTCGGCTTCTTTTTTAGCCAGACTCAGCTGACGCCACATGCGTTGAACCATAATCAATAACAGCACAAGTGACAATGACAACGACAAAATCAAATAAAACTTGAGCTGGTCTCGATTGGCCTGCAGCACTTCGTTTTTAGACAGCACCTCATTTTTTTGTTTCAACAATTGGATGGCGTTTTCTTTGGCATCAACGGCATGCTTAACCAGCTCATAAGCCATGTCTTTGCTGTCTAAATCAGCCAATTTATTGGATTTCAACTCATGGAATAATTCCAAAGCCTCAAAAGCCTGTTGATGGTCTTCGCGTTTTTTGTGGTAATTGATGATGACCTCTTGTGCCATCATGCGAAAGTAAACGTCTGAAACAGACTCATGTTCTTGTGATTTCAAAGCATATACATGTGCTTTTTCATCCTCTCCTTTAAACTCATAAGCCATGGCCATGGTGGCGTTGAACGCCAGAGTCAGGAATGGGTAATTGACCTTATTGACCTCAGCTTCTAACTGTTCTAAACCATTTAAAAAATCGTGAGGGTGGCCGTCACGAGGGCCTTTTTTCTTGATTTGACTGACGTACCAAATGATTTGTGAATAAAACAAAAAAATTGACTCATTGGCATCACTGCATTTTCGCACCACGTTGATCAAATCACGGTCATCAATATGGTCATATTGCTCAGAGCCAACGGCATTGTTGAGCTGATACATCAAAACCCGACATTGATACATGTCAGAATCATCAAGCAAGGCCAGCTCTTCGATCAGGCTGCTGGCCACCTGATGGCGTGATAAATTCTGGTGGATTTGAATAGAAGCCGACAGGTACTGTTTCAAATAAACAGGTTTCAGGTTGATTTTTTTCTTGATCGCTTCTGCTGCGTGCAATGCTTCAAATGATTCTTTGAACTCGCCCATAACGGAATGTGCATGGGCATTTTGCATCATAGCCAAAGCGCCACCTGTTTGACTGCGGCATGATGACAAGGTGTCCAGTCCGCTCTGTACAGATTGGTGATAATCGGCTTGATAAAACAAACTCAATTGCTGGTAAAACCTCAAAAGACATTTTTGCTCTTGATTCATGTCTCCCATCATTTCATTGAGTGCTTTGGCCTTTTGCTCCATAAGGACAATGTCTGATGAGCGGATTACACTCAATTCCTCAAGTGCCTGATCAAAGTCGATGGCCCAAGCAGAATTCGTCACCAACCACAATAAAATCAGGTTCATCCACTTCAACATTGCTTCACCCTGTCACTCATGGCTTTATCATATCATCATGAGCATGGCAGAAAAGAAACATTTTTTCTATTGTCAGCCTTTGACCAGCCAGCGGTTTAGGTATAATACGCGTTTTATTTAAATGTCGAGAGCTCCCTTGAGTAGCTGGATCAAAGAAAAACACCAATCGGCGCCTTTTTTCGGCACCAATTCGGCTTGGTTGGAATCTTATTACGATCAATACCTGGAGGACCCCACATCGGTTCCCCCTGAAATTCAAACCATGTTCAAAGACGTGGATCAAGGTCAAGGTGATGTCAGGCACTTGCCCATCCTTGAGCAATTTGAAATGGCGGGTCGTCTGCCAGCCGGTGCGGTTACCATCTCTGGTGATGCGGCACACCAACACAAACAAGCCGCTGTCTTGCGCTTGATCAATTCTTATCGCTTGCGTGGCCACCAAAAAGCCAAACTGGATCCATTGAACTATTCAAAGCGTCCTGACACACCTGATTTAGAAATTGGTTTTCACGATTTGAGTGATGCCGACCTCAATGCCAGTTTTGACACTGGGTCCATGGTGGCTCCGAATCAGATGGTATTGAAAGACATCATCGACACCCTGGAGCACATCTACTGCCAACACATTGGTGTTGAATATATGCACATCGTTGACATCGAAAAGCGTCAATGGCTGCAACAGCGATTGGAAAAGCACGGCGGCCACTTTCCTTTCGACGAAAATGACAAGCTCAGCATGTTGAAAGAATTGACCCATGCTGAAGGATTGGAACGCTACCTACACACCAAATACGTCGGCCAAAAACGATTTTCTTTGGAAGGTGGTGATGCCCTGATTCCTCAAATGCGTTTTTTGATCAACCAACTGGGCGCACAAGGCACCAAGGAACTGGTCATTGGCATGGCCCACCGAGGCCGATTGAACATGTTGGTCAATATCCTTGGTAAATCACCGGGTGAATTGTTTGATGAATTCGAAGGCGTTAAAGCCGATGAGTTGGACAACATCAACTCAGGTGATGTGAAATACCACAAAGGATACTCTTCAGACGTTCCCACCGCAGGTGGTGATGTGCACTTGGCGATGGCATTCAATCCATCCCACCTTGAAATCATCAATCCTGTGGTTCTGGGCTCTGCGCGTGCCCGCCAGGTCAGGCGCAAAGACGAGAGCAAAAATGTGGTGGTCCCTGTGTTGATTCATGGTGACGCTGCTTTTGAAGGACAAGGTGTCAACATGGAATGTTTCAACATGGCCATGATTGACGGGTATGACATCGGTGGCACCATCCACATTGTGGTGAACAATCAAATTGGATTCACTACCACCCACGCACTGGATAAAAAAGCGGGTCTGTACTGCACGGAAGTGGCCAAAATGGTGCAGGCGCCGATTTTCCATGTCAACG
>JAUHZH010000300.1 GCA_030426065.1 Gammaproteobacteria bacterium | reverse complement strand
GGAAGCGGGCTTGATTCAGTCGGGTGGTTTTCGTGTCGTGCCACACCTGATTGACTTGATGCCAGGTGTGGCTTTGTTGATTGGGCCATTGTTCTTGGCTTATGTTCAGGGGATGGCCGGAGAACAGTCATGGGGTGGGTTGTGGTTGTTGCATTTGGCCCCGTTTTTGTTGTTGTTGGCGTTTCAGCTGCCTGGTTTGTGGTTGTCCGGTGCTGAAAAAGTGGCACGGATCGCCACTTATTCATCAGCAGAACAAGTGGTTGCTTTGCCATGGCGTTGGGTCATGTTGTTGCTGGTGATGAAGGCCCATTTGGCCACTTATTTGTGGTTTGCTTGGCGGCGTTTAAATGGTTCTGTTGAGGATGTGCTGGCCACCCGTGCCGATGGCGCTTTGGCTTGTGTTCGATGGCAACAAAAGCTGTGTTTGATGTTGATGGCATTGGAGTTGTTTTGGGTGGTGTTGTTCTTGGGGCAACAATGGATGGCTTGGGGGACCTTGAATGCAGTCAGCGACTATTGGTTGCTTTTGATGTCTGTGATTGTGATGCTGATGGGTTATTGGGGTTTACAAAAATCACATCTGATCATCGAAGGGGTTTCATTTAAGCAAGCTGATTCAAAACACAATGAGGTCAAAACTGAGACTCCAACTGGGCAAACTTTGGAAGAAGTGTCTGAACAAAAGTACAACCATTCCTTGATGGATGATGAGACGGCCGCGGTGATGGCTGATTCAATCAATCAAACGCTCGATGCGTCTCAACTGTTTTTGGATTCTGAGTTGAACTTAACCTTGTTGTCTGAGCATTTGGGCATTCGCAAGCACTTGGTTTCACAAGTCATCAATCAAACCATGGGCACCACTTTTTTCCAATTGATCAATGGGAAGCGGGTACAACATGCCAAAACCATGATTGAAGATGAAAGCCTGTCTTTCACTTTAGAGCGCATTGCGATCGAAAGTGGCTTCAATAACCGCGTCACTTTCAATAAGGCGTTCAAAGAAATGGCCGGCTGTTCCCCTTCGGTGTTTCGAAAATCATTGAAAATGGCCAGTTGAGGTTTTGTCTAATGAAACAAAGAGGGACCACTTCATGGTGTTTGCTTCGGTCGTTTCCGCGTCGACCCAGGCCGCTTACAAGGAAGTAGGTGTGTCATGATAGCAAGGATGCGGAAACGACCGCCCTCTCTTGCAAGTAATCTCCTTGTTTACAATGATAAATTGGTTTGGATTTATCTTTTCGGTTGAATTGATTGGCAAGATGTCTTTTTATTTACTGAGGAATTACATGATAAGAACCTGTTTGATATTAATGGTAACTTTGGGGACAACGTTTGATCCTTCATCCAGCCGCTATTCAGCAGCCAATGCCATCACTTTTTCAAAATCTGGGAACATAAAAGATTTTGTGGGCAGTGGTTTTTTGGTCTCGCATGGCGGTCAAAGCTATGCGGTGACGGCGAAACATGTGTTGTTTGAAGCCATGGATGAAGGTGTGAATGCCGTGGATGTTTCAAAATCGGTGTCTCGGTGGCAATTACGGCATTTTAACAAGGACACTGGGCGCGTGACTTTGGGTCCATTGTTGAATGCCGATGCCAATGAATCTTTGGATGTGGCCGTATTGTCAGATGATTGGCTGTTGTTTGAAGTGGCAGCCAATGATTCTGCTTTGACACCATTGACATTATCAGACAAACCACTCAAACCAGGTGAAAACATAACCGTTCATGGCTGCACCTATCAGACACAGACAACTTGTCAACAAGATGTATACAGCGGTCAGTATGTGCGATCAGAAGGCCAGAATTTATTGGTGAAGTTAAATGGTGTGGCTCCTAACACATTGCGCGGATTGAGTGGTGCGCCTGTTTTGAATGCTGCTGGAAAAGTGGTGGGCATTGTTTCCAATGTATTACCAGATGAAGCAAACGGTGGCCTGTTTTTTGCCCCGTTTTCTGTTCAGCCTTTGATGAAATTTTTGAGCCAAACATGAAACTGATCGCCGCTTTTATGTTAACCAGCTGTGTCAGTAGTGCCACAGTGCAGTCAGATGCTTGGACATCTGTGGTTAAGTTGGCCAATGAAGTGTCGTTGACCGCAGCACCACTGGATTTCGAATCCTTTTTGAATCAGTTGAAGGTAACCAAACCCAACAGCCAATCACAGCAACTTAATCAATTAAGCAAGCGCTTGCAACGGTTTAAGCCCAAAGGCGCTTGTCAGCTTGGGGCAGTGGATGCGTTGAATCATGGCATCCGGGCACAGCGGCTTTTTGAACAATTGCACCAAGAATGGTATGGCAGTGAAAGGGAGTACACAGGTAGCTTGTATGCTTTGGATGCCACTGGACGTTGGTTTCAATGGATGAGTCTGGTTTGGTTGGGTGATGCAGTGACGGCTGATGTTTTGTATCAAGTGGGCGAATCTGATTTTGCTGTGGCAATCAAGAAGCTGAGAAAAGTGACTACTAAGCTAAGAAATAAAAAAGATCAAGACAAAACCCAAGTCTTGGATGCCAGTGACGATGTCGGCATACAACAGGCTTACCGTGCTATGGGGCTCAAAATGAAGAAACACTTTGCTGCGTTGTTCATTGAGGGCAAGGGGTTTGATGAGCTCAAAGTGGCGCGCTCTTTACAGGGCGATGACTTTCCTGCGCCGGGTTATTATGATCCTGCCAATCAAACCATGTATTACCACCCGCAAACCGCAAGTTATGACTTGGCCCAAGTGCCTTGGTTGTATTTACATGAAGGCATGCCCGGTCATCATTACCAAAACATGATGGCCAATGCACAGTTGAATTGTGATCATTTGGGTTTGCAGTCTGAATGGTTGCAGTACGGGCGCATGGCATGGGTAGAAGGCTGGGCCGCTTATGTTGAAACTTTGGGCAAAGCTTTGGGGGTGTTGGATGAACCTTCAAGTCTAAAGCATGTGCTCAAATGGGAAGCCTTGCGTGCCATGCGCGTCATGATTGATGTGGGCATACATCACAAAGGGTGGACAAAGCAACAAGCCATTGAATTTTGGCAGCAACATTTTCCTGAAGGCCAGGATGAGCTGGCCATCGCCATTGATCGCATTCAGCGCTGGCCCATGCAGGTCAACACCTATGTGTTCGGCAAACACAAAATAACGCAATTAAAAAACCAACAGGTAAACCAACAGAAAAACACTTTTGATGTGCGACAGTTCCATGATCGGCTGCTTAAACTCAGTGGCCTTTCTATTCTGTTTATGTCGCACTTTCAACAATTTCAGGAGGAGTCAATCCAATGAAACTTTCAACAATCATCAAATTTTCCTTAGCCCTGTTTTTTGCAGTTTCCGTGAACGCCGATGATTTGAAACCACAACCCTTTTTGGGACTGATGGCGAACAACAATGAATCAGGGGATGTGGTGGTACAGCGTGTATTGCCGGGTGCCACAGCAGATGCTTTGGGTTTGCGTGTGGGCGATGTGATTGTCTCC
>JAUHZH010000299.1 GCA_030426065.1 Gammaproteobacteria bacterium | reverse complement strand
GAACGGCATCAGCTGATTCTTCATTGCAACCGTTGCTAAGCGTGCCAGAAAATCAGCCTACATTCGCGAGTCAAGCCGGCCAAGATAAAATTGAGGGCCAAAAGCATTTGGCGCCAGCAAACCATCTGGGACAGTACCGATACATCATCAGTTTCAAAGCTCCAGCTTTGGCGTTGTATGATGGCACTGCAGGGTTTTTGGCACCAACGCGATTGGCCAATGGAAAAATCGATGTCAATGGTTCTGCTGCCAGGGCCTATGTAAACCATTTGCAACAAGCGCAGAATCAGTTCCTGTCTCAAGCGTCTACAACCTTGAACCGGTCAATTCAACCTGTTTTGCAATACCAGCATGCATACAATGGCATGGCGGTTTATTTAACGCAAGCTGAAGCCTTGACACTCCAGTCAATCAATGAAGTCAGAGACATTCGTCGTGACATTGATTATCCTTTGAACACAGATGCAGGCCCCAGATTGATTGGAGCCGACAATGTATGGGCTGGGAATGCGCCAGCGTCTGGAATGGCCACCGGTGAAGGCATCGTTATTGGCACACTGGACACAGGTACAAACTTTGACCATCCATCATTTGCGGATGTTGGAGAGGATGCTTATGACCACACCAATCCATTGGGTGCAGGGGTGTATTTGGGTGTTTGTGATTCAAATCATGCGCAATACGATGCCACCTACGTTTGTAACGACAAATTGATTGGTGGTTATGACTTTGTTAATGACTTGGTTCCAGCAGGTAGTTTTGATATCGCAGGACCTGAAGATGAAAATGGTCATGGTTCACACACTGCTTCTACTTCAGGTGGTAACCACACAACTGGTGCCATATCTGGGGCACAGGTTCCAGTCAGTGGTGTGGCCCCACATGCAACAAATGTGATTTTTGACGTTTGTTACAACGATGAACAAGGTCGCGGCGCGTGTCCAGGAGCTTCATCAATCGCTTCTGTAAACCAAGCGGTTGCTGATGGTGTTGTGGATGTGATTAACTTCTCAATCAGTGGTGGCATCTCGCCATGGCAAGACCCAGTTTCTAGGGCATTCGTTAATGCCACTGAAGCTGGAATTTTTGTCGCTACATCAGCGGGAAATTCAGGCCCATCTCCAAGTACTTTGGGGCACGTCGAGCCGTGGACAACGTCTGTGGGTGCGAGCACGCATGACCGCCGGGTTGAAACCCTGTTAGACATCGGTTCTCAAAGCGATATCAATTACCTTTCGAGTGCCGATGGCCCTGCCGTGAATGCACAAATCAATGGTGATGTGCGTTGGTCAGGAGACATTGATCCTGCCAATGTTGATGGATGTAACCCGTGGCCAATCGGTGATGAATTCGATGGTGAAGTGGCGATGGTGGATATCTTTAGCTGTCCATTTGCAGACAAAGTGGTTAATGCCACCAACGCTGGTGCCATTGCAGTGGTTGTGATGAGTAACACCGACGTTAACTTCTTCATGGGTGGTATGGGGGCGACTACCATACCTTCAATGACCATTCCAAGGTCTTTGGCAACCGCTGCGGTGACAGAAATGAACGGTGGCACATTGCCAATCACCATCAACACAGCCAACGTGCTGTATGATGGTCAAGCAGATGTGATGGCCACTTTCAGTTCGAGAGGTCCAAGCCCAGTTGAGTACAATAAACCCGATGTCTCAGCGCCTGGCGTACAAATTTTGGCCGCTTATGCTGATGGGACAGTTCCATCTGATGGTGGATCAGAATTTGCAGCCATCAATGGTACATCAATGGCGTCTCCTCATGTGGCAGGTGCGGCCGCTTTGTTGCGAGAGTTGCAGCCCAATTGGACACCCATGGAGCTTAAATCAGCTTTGATGATGACCGCCAAAAAAGCCGGCAATACCAAAGAAGATGGCATCACACCAACGGATCATTTTGACGACGGTGCGGGTCGTGTTCAAGTCGATGTGGCCTCATCAACGGGTCTTGTGATGCACGAGAGTGCTTTCAATATGTTGTTGGCCGATCCAAACAATTTTGGAGACCCCAAAACCATCAATGCACCCAATTTAACCAACTACAACTGTGTAGACTCATGTACGTTTGAAAGGACGCTGAGGAGTGTTTCATCTTCTGCAGTGTCATACAATGCGGAACTCGTTGGTCTTCCTGGCACAGTAACCCCAGCTCAATTCACGGTTAACCCTGGTCAGTCTGTGACTTTGAGCATTGAAGTTGATGGGGATGCATTGCCAACGGGAGCTTATTCATTTGGTGAGTTAATGATCACTGAGGATGCCACAATGCCATTTTCCATCAGCCCCAATGTAACCATCCCAGACGGTGCTTTTGACGGCACATTGGCATCAATGGCTTGTGAGGATTTCACCGTATCAGGTGTCACTTCTCCCAATTATTCAGTTTCAGTTGAAACTGCAATAGACCACACCTGGGGTGCTGATTTAGAAATCAAGATGGTCAACCCCAATGGTGATGTACTGACAGTCATGAATGGCAATGGTGGTAGCGGTACTGATCTGGTTTCTACCCACCCCGTCACTTTTGTTGACGGTGCGGCGGTTTCTGCTGAAGACATGGGTACCACACTCGGAAACAGTGATGCCGCTTGTCGTGATGATGGCATTTGTGAATATGCTCCTGCACCAGATGCAGAACCAGCACCACCTAATGACTTCGCTGACTTGGTTGCAGCAGAGCCAGGTGATGGTAATGGAACATGGCAATTGTGTGTTGGTGACAATTTCAACTTAGATGTGGGGACCTTGGTTTCGGCCACTTTGAATGTCAGTGGTGAATCCAGTGTACCTGCCTTGCACATGCCTGCAGTGATTGTGGGGTTCCCGAATGCACCAGACATCGATGTCACTCCGGGTTCATTGGTTGCTGATCTTGAAGTTGGAGACTCAACTGATATGACGCTCAATGTGGCCAATTCACAATTGGCTGGTGCGGAGTTGAACTGGACGATAGCCAACTCAGGGAACTACACATTGACCTTGGCAGGTCAGCCAGTTGATCCTCTGATCACCGACGGAATTGTCAGTGGTGAATTCATTCAAGACAATAATGAAGGTGCTTACTCGGCTGACGATTTTGTGCTTGGGTTTGATGCAACAATCACCAGCATGTTCTTTGGAGGTTTCGTTAACGGTAACACTTTAGGTGCAACATCGACTCACATCAAAGTTCAAATCTTCGCAGATGACAATGGTATACCCATGGGTCATCCAGAAGACGGTGCGAACTCTGCCGTTGTATCGTTGGAGATTCCTATCGCTGACCCTTCTCTTGATTTGACAGACAACAACATTGCCATTGATGTGGTTGCAGCGAATGGTGGATCTGGACTGGAAGTCCCTGCGGGTACTTATTGGGTCTCGGTGTTCCCTGTTCAAAACTTGATCCACACCTCAGGTGAGCGTTGGGGTTGGTTTGCAGCCAGCGACAGTGTCAATGGTGCACCATCTCAACTGATTGCCC
>JAUHZH010000298.1 GCA_030426065.1 Gammaproteobacteria bacterium | reverse complement strand
CAAAGCCAAAAACCCAAATTGAAATAGCGCAATCAATGGATCCTTCTGCTGTTACAGTGAGAGACTGTTTGGGTGTAAAACCATCAATATACTCATCACGACACTCATACAAACCATTTTTAACAGCCATTCCCGCTGAGACCTGCCTGATTGATGCGAAACTCAAGGTGGATATCATATTGTTGACAATCTCAACACCATGTCATGAATTATCGACTGTATATTGAGTTGAAAACATGAATAATGAAAACACCAAACAAAGGAATGTAACCATGAACTTCAAGCAATCGCTACAACAGCATTTTCATTTTGATGCCTTCAAACCCGGTCAAGAACCAGTGGTTAAAACCATCATTGGTGGCCGATCTGCTGCCGCCATTTTCCCAACCGGATCGGGTAAATCGCTTTGTTATCAGTTACCGGCTTTGTCCCTACCAGGTTTAACACTGGTAGTTTCACCTTTGCTGTCGTTGATGAAGGACCAGCTTGATTTCTTACAAAACCACCAAATCAAAGCCGCTCGATTGGATTCCACGCTCAGCCGCAGTGTATACAATGACGTTTTGAGCCAGGCCAAACAAGGCCAGTTGAAAATATTGATGATATCAGTGGAACGGTTCAAAAACGAACGTTTTCGCAACCAGTTGCAACAAATGAACATCAGCCTATTGGTGGTAGATGAAGCCCATTGCATTTCTGAGTGGGGACACAATTTCAGGCCAGATTATTTGAAACTGCCTCACCATCAAAAGCAATTCAACATACCACAAGTTTTGTTATTAACCGCTACGGCGACACCTCAAGTGGTGAGTGACATGAGCAACAAGTTCAAAATTTCGATGGAAGATGTTGTTATCACAGGCTTTTATCGTGAAAACTTGCGCTTGATGATGCGGCCAACTGAACCCGAAGAAAGACCTCGCCAGTTGCTCAATACCCTCACAAAAGCACCGCAAGCGCCCACCATCATTTACGTGACCTTGCAGAACACTGCCGAACAAGTCGCTGACTTCCTCAATAATAACGGTCACCCTGCCCAACATTACCACGCCGGCATGGGCGCTGAAGAACGAGAACAAGTTCAAAGCCAATTCATGGAAGGTCAAATCAACACCATAGTGGCGACCATCGCCTTTGGTATGGGAATCGACAAAAGCGATGTCAGGCGTGTGGTTCACCATGACTTACCCAAATCGATTGAAAACTATGCCCAAGAAATTGGCCGTGCCGGTCGCGATGGTCAACCATCTGACTGCATCATATTTGCCAACAACAACAGCATTCAAGTTCAAGAAAACTTCATATACGGTGATACGCCAGAACCTGATGCCATCAAGGCCTTGATTCAGGACATCATCGATGCTGAAGGTGATCTATGGGAATGTAAACTCATCACCTTATCCAATCAATTGGACATCCGTCCCCTGCCCTTGAAAACTTTGTTGGTCTACTTGGAACTGGCCGGTTTGATCACCCCCAAATACAGTTATTTTGCCTCTTACACATACAAAAACATTGATGACCCCGATGCCATCATTGATTTATTTGACGGAGAGCGCAAACGCTTTATCAAAGCCTTGTTTGATCACTCGATCGTTAAAAACACACTGACTCATGTAGACATACAAGGCATGTTGGAGCACTACCCCACCGACCGCAACCGCATCATCACCGCTTTGGAGTGGTTGGATGAAAAAGGGTACCTGAACCTGGAAGCAAAGCAATCAGTTGATTGCTTCACAGTGCATGGTTCTCAGGTCAACGTAGATGAATTAACAGAAAAAATGCAGCAAAATTTCAAATCCAAAGAAACATCAGAAATCAAACGGATTCACAACATGGTGTCGTTGTTCGAATCAAAAACCTGTTTGAGCCACGAGTTGGCCCAATACTTTGGTGATCAAAACGCACCACTTCAATGTGGCCATTGTTCGGTTTGCATGGAAGGTGCTGCACATTTTGAAAGCAAGGTAAGAAACCCGCCTTTAAGCACGTTCAATGCCCAAGCATTGCTCAAGGAGTTCAAACAACTGATGGGTGATGATGACAACAACCACAGGGCCACCAAATTCCTGTGTGGCATCCACACGCCCATATTCACGCGCTTGAAGGTACGCAAGTTAACGCAATTTGGTCATTTGGAATCGCACCCTTTTCAAGAGGTGAAGCAGTGGTTGGCGATGAATGATTGAAATGGGTCAGTCACTTACAAAGTCCAACCATCTTGAAATTTCAGCCAAAAATCGAACCAAACCGAAAGTTCACTGACGTGAAATACACACCCTGACCCCTCTCGAGAAGGGAAAATGAAATGTGCAGTTCCTTACTAATCATTACAATATTGTCGTTGCGAATGTGTCCCAGCGCGAGGTGAGTTGCGGAGCAAAAGAAAGTGAACTGGGCCAAGCCCAATAAATTACAACTTCCATTGCTGCTCAGTATTTCAAAAGGCTCAGCAAACCATCAATCTTGCTCTGGTGGCGGCGGTGGTGGCAGCTGAAAACCATTCCTGAAGATCAAATCATCGCCCACTTCACAGCTGATGTCGACATCCGTGACGTCATTGCCCATGATGTTGTCGTTGGCATTGAACACTTGGCAAGGCTGGATGGGATCGATCGGTGTCAAATCAATGGTCACATCATAGGTGGTCTCATCTTCAATCGGTGTGTCGAACACATAAGAGCCGTTGCCCATGATGATTTTGTCATCAATGCCGTTGTTCTGTAACACCATGTAATTACCTGGCAACAGTCCGCTGACCGTACCGCCAACAAAATAGGTGTTGGTGCTGCAATTAATGGTGATGAAGGTCACATCAGCCCCGTTGACCGTACCCGAATTCGGTGAAGTGAAATCACAGGTTTGGTTCGGTGCGGTCGGTTGAGAAGATATGGAGACATCATAATCTTCGCCGTCTTTGATGGTGGTGCTGAAGTTGAACAAAGTGTTGTTGCTGTCGACGATCAGGTCATCGGTGCCATTGTTTTGTAAAGTGACTTCGTTGGCACTGGCCAAGCCTGTGACCGTTACACCTATTTGGTAGCGACCCATTGCATTGCCACCATTACCGGTGTTGTCGATGTTGTTACTTGTGTTGTTGTCTGGTTCATCAGCCGCAACAGAAGCGCTGTTATCAAAAGCACCGGCGGCATCAATGGTTGCTGTGACGGTCAGTGTGGCAGATGCTCCATTGGCCAAGTTACTGATGGTACAAGGGAAACTGGCAGGTATACAGTTGCCACCCGTCACAGACACAAAGGACAAATTGGTCATGGAGTCAGTAACGACCACGTTATTGGCATCCAAGGGGCCATTGTTGGTCACTGTCATTTCATAAACAATTTCATCATCTTGATAGTAAGGCCCAGCTGTTTGCAGTGTTTTATCTATCGCCAAATCGGCGTCGACGGCTTGGCCTTGGAGATAAAAATCATCGTCCACTTTGACCAGGTTATATTCGTATCCATTGACGTTGATCGGTG
>JAUHZH010000297.1 GCA_030426065.1 Gammaproteobacteria bacterium | reverse complement strand
AAACGGCTGTTTGATGGTTTGGGCAGTAAAAACACAGAACACCGCATCCACGATACTGACTTGTCTCAGCATGACCGCTTGCCGAGGGTGGATTTGTCATTGGCTGATGTGACCAATCAAGAACAGGTGGTGTTGATTGGTGCTTATCCGAGGCATGAGCAACCCATCCTCAACCACAAATTACGCCAGGCCTGGTTGAAAGGAGCCAAAATTTCTTCTTTGGGTCCGAAGAAACTGCCCCAGAATTTTGATTTACTCCATGATTGTGTGGGTAACCAATTGGAATGGGTCCAAGCTTTGGGTTCTTTGGCTCACTGTGTCGCAGACATCAAAGGCGAACAGCCAGCAGGTCAATTGGGCGAGTGGGTGATGTCTCAGAAGACCGACGAAGACTTGAATCATTTGGCCAAACTGTTGATCCGAGGTGAAGGTAAACAATTGTTTGTTTTGGGCCAAGTGGCGGCCAGTCATCCTCAAGCCAGTTTGATCAAAGGCGTGGCAGCCTGGTTGGCACAAGCCGTGGGTGCCCAAATCCATGAAATGGTTCGGGGCGCCAACAGCGTCGGCGCGACCCTGGCGGGATTGTCTTTTGATGGTGACTTGTTGCAACAAACGCATTCAGTGAATCTACTGTACCAAGCAGAGTTGCAAGATTTTGCCAACCCCGATTTGGCCAAACAAGCTTTACTGAACAGTGATTTCTCAGTGGCATTCAATGCCTTTGCTGACGAAGCCTTGCGAGCACGTGTCGACATGTTGTTGCCCGTGGCTTTGTTGCCTGAAGCCAGTGGATCATTGGTGAATAACCTGGGCTTGAGGCAAGTGTCGTTGGTGGCACAGAAATCTCCAGGTGAAACCAAGGCCGGTTGGCGCGTTTTGCGTGTTCTGGGGCATTTGCTGGGAATTTCTGGCTTTGAACAAGCCGATGTCAATGACGTGATGGCAGAAACTGAAGGTTTGACTTTCAATTCAGGGATCATCAACCAAGACATCGATGTCAACTCGCCAACGGTCAAAGGTTTGGTGATGTTGGCAGACACCGGCATTTACGATGTCGATGGTTTAACCAGACGGTCAGAACCCTTGCAAAACACAGTCCTTGCATCCAGTGACACGGTTTACGTCAATCCTGCTGATTTGTTGTCGATTGGTTTTGCTTCAGGTGATTTGGTGACGGTGGAGCAGGGCGGTCGTTACGCTGAGTTGACATTGTCCAGTTGTGAATTCGTTTCAGCGGGTTCAGCTCAAGTGTCCATGGGGCGGAGCAGCAGTTTGAACTTGAATGCCAGTGAATTAAGCATCAGCATCATAGGAGCACAGTCATGATTTGGGAACAAATATGGGTGCTGGTCTGGACCCTGATTAAAATCATTGCGATTGTTTTGCCTTTGATCATAGCGGTTGCCTATTCAACTTATTTTGAACGCAAAGTGATTGGTTTCATGCATGCTCGGATGGGTCCTAATCGGGTCGGTCCCAAAGGTTTGCTGCAGCCGTTTGCCGATGTGTTGAAATTGTTGACCAAAGAAATTGTATTCCCCAGCAACGCCAATAAATTTTTGTTCTTGATAGCACCTGTTATCACACTGGCCACTGCATTTGCGGCATGGGCCGTTGTACCTTTCAGCGATGGTCTGGTTTTGGCTGACATCAATGCGGGCTTGGTCTACATCTTGGCCATGACTTCACTGGGCGTGTACGGTGTCATCATTGCGGGTTGGGCTTCCAACTCTAAATATGCCTTGTTGGGTGCCTTGCGATCAGCAGCGCAGATCGTGTCTTATGAAATCGCCATGGGCTTTGCCTTGGTGGGCGTGTTGATTGCTGCCGGTTCATTGAACTTGACTGAAATTGTTCAAGGCCAGCAGGGTGGCATGCACCATTGGTATTTCATTCCTTTGTTTCCACTGTTCGTGATTTACTTCATCTCGGGTGTGGCTGAAACCAACCGGGCGCCGTTTGATGTGGCAGAAGGGGAATCAGAAATCGTCGCAGGATTCCATGTGGAATACTCAGGCTCCGCCTTTGCGGTGTTCTTTTTGGCCGAATACGCCAACATGATCATCATTTCTGCTTTGGCTGCCATCATGTTTTTGGGCGGCTGGTATTCACCCATTGGTGGTGATTCTGTCTTGGCTGAACCCAGTATTTTGTGGTTTTTGGCCAAAACGTCTGTGTTCATGTATATGTATTTCTGGTTTCGTGCCACCTTCCCACGCTACCGTTATGACCAAATCATGAGACTGGGCTGGAAAGTGTTCATCCCCATCACCATTGTTTGGATCATGGTGGTAGCAGTGATGAAAGTGTACAACGTGGGCCCTTGGTTCTGAACCGTTTGAGTGTGAATTATGAGTAAAGTCGTAACCTATTTAAAAAGCCTGTCGCTGAAAGAACTTCGCAAGGGCATGGGACTGACCCTAAAATACTTTTTCAAAAGAAAGTTCACGGTTCGTTACCCCGAAGAGAAAACGCCCAAATCACCACGTTTCCGGGGACTGCACGCCTTGCGACGATATCCCAATGGGGAAGAACGCTGCATTGCCTGTAAATTATGTGAGGCAGTATGTCCTGCAGCAGCAATCACGATCGATTCAGATGTGCGAGAAGATGGGTCTCGACGCACCACCAAGTATGAAATCGACCTGTTCAAATGCATTTACTGTGGGTTTTGTGAAGAATCTTGTCCTGTCGATTCCATCGTAGAAACAGACATCCATGAATTCCATTTTGAGTCGAAAGGCAAAAACGTCATCACCAAAGAGCAGTTGCTGGCCATCGGTGACATGTATGAAGAGCAAATTGCCGAATCAAAACAACAAGACGCGAAGTACCGATAATGAGTCCAGAATTATTACAACAACTGTTATTTTATGTGTTTGCTGCCATGACCGTGGGTTCAGCCATGGCCGTGGTCAGCATCAAAAACACCGTTTATGCGGCACTGTTTCTGGTGTTGTGTTTCTTTAATACCGCCGTTTTGTGGATGTTGATTGAAGCTGAATTTTTGGCCATCACCTTGGTTTTGGTCTATGTCGGTGCGGTGATGGTGCTGTTTTTGTTTGTTGTGATGATGTTGGACATCAAGCAACCAAAATCAGCCATGTTGAAACAGTCATACACCAAAGCCGCTTTGCTGATTGTGGCTGCGATGTTGGTTGAACTGTTGATGCTGTTTGGTTACAAGATGCAAAACCAATTGCCCCAAAATGAATTGATTCGCATGCCCAAAGGTTATTCCAATGTCGAAGAAGTGGGTTTGGAATTGTTCACCCATTACGTTTATCCATTTGAAATAGCGGCAGTGATATTGTTGGTGGCCATTGTCGCAGCCATCAGCTTGACGCTTCGAAAACGACCTGAAAATCGCACCATGGAAGCATCCAAGCAAATCAGCGTCAATGCAGCAGAACGCATCCGAGTGGTGTCAATGAAAGCTGAAAAAGGCAACGGAGGAAAATCATGAGTTTGCAACATTACTTGATTGTTTCTGCGGTGCTGTTTGTAATCAGCATGG
>JAUHZH010000296.1 GCA_030426065.1 Gammaproteobacteria bacterium | reverse complement strand
TCCACCACTACCGCACCGGGTTTGATCCAGTCTGACTGAACAATACCAGGCTTACCGACCGCCACAAACAACATGTCCGCCGCGCTCACATGCTTGGCCAAATCCTCAGTAAAACGGTGGCAACAAGTCACTGTGGCCCCTGCATACAACAATTCCAGCAACAGCGGTCTACCGACAATGTTTGAGGCCCCAACCACAACACAATGCTTACCCTTGGGGTCCAACTGGTAATGGTTGAGCAATGTCATGACCCCACGAGGTGTACAAGGCCTGAGTCCAGGTTGCCTTAATGTCAAATGACCCACATTTCGGGCATGAAACCCGTCCACATCTTTGTTGGGATCGATTCGGTTGGTGACTTCAGTTTCATCAATGTGCTCAGGCAAAGGCAACTGAACCAAAATGCCATGAACTTCAGGATCTGCATTCAAATCGTCCACCAGCGCATACAAAGCTTTTGCAGCGGTTTGGCGTGGTAAGAAATGCGCCTTTGATCGGATTCCGGTGCGTTCACAGGCTTTGATCTTGTTGTTGACGTACACTTTAGATGCTTCGTCATCTCCCACCAACACAACCGCCAACCCGGGTGCCAGGTGGCCTTGTTCTGTTCGTTGTTCGATGGTTTCTGCAATGCTTTTTTGCAAAGCCAAAGACACGGCCTTGCCATCTAAGATTTGTGCTGCACTCATGCGTTTTCTCGTTTGATTCACCGGTCAGTGGTGTGGACAGTATGGATTTCGGGCGTATTTTAACACTTTTGATTGATTGGTCAGCAGATTATCAGTCAGTAGGCTGCCAACCAAGGGCGTGCCTAAGCACAAAATCAGTTTGACTGCCTCTGTGGCTTGTCTGACACCGGCAACACCTGGCACCATACCCATCACCCCTTGGACGTCACAGTTTCGAGTTTGTACGTCTTCATCATTGAACAAACAAGACCAACAAGGCGCGTTTTCAACCCGCGGGTCTATGGCACTCAGCTGATACTCAAAATCAGTGACTGCCGCAAACACCCAGGGCAGATTCAGTTTTTGACAATTGGCATTGATCAGTTGCCGCGTTGGCCAGTTGTCACTGCAGTCCAAAACCAAATCAACAGCTTCGAAATGGGCACTGACATTGGTCAAGGAGAGTCTTTGTTTGATGACCTCAATGGTGACATCAGGGTTTTGTTCCTGACCCCATTTTTGCGCCATTGATACTTTGTACTGACCCACATCTTCAGGTCGATAAATCACTTGCCTAGGCAAATTGCTCAACGAAACCACATCGTCATCAATCAATTTGATTCGACCCACACCGGCAGCGAGCATATACTGAAAAGCCGCCACACCCAGTCCACCGGCACCCACGACCAAAACCGAAGCTTTATTCAATTTCGCCTGTCCTTCTGTGCCCCAATCAGGCAACATCATCTGCCGGTCGTAGCGCAAGGCATGATCTGAAGCTTCGCAGGGCTCGATGGGCAAGTTAGACAAAAACCAAGCATCAAAACCACCCGCAACAGAACGCAATTGGTGTGATTGCATCCGTTTGACCCAAGCCAAAGTTTCTTGGCCGACCTCACACAGCAAAAGCATCAAAGATTCTGGGTCTTGTTCCAATTTGGCCTCAACCTCGGCCCAAGTCACTGCCTCGCTGCCAGGCACCATGCCAGAGGCCAAGCGGACTTCAAGGGGACGCAGATCAAAGAGCACCGCTTTGTTTGAATACAACAAAGACCATGCGTCTTTAGGCTGACACTCCCACAAACTCATGTCAGATACTGGCCAGGTGATTGAATTGATGGAATGGCTGGATCCTCACCAGTTCGCCTGACTTGATGTCTTGTTGAGATTCATCGATGACAACAAAACAGTTGGCTTCCACCAACGACTGTATCCGACTGGATTGTTGTGATCCACAAACAGTGACCTCAATCGAACCATCAAAGCTTTGGACGTAATAGCCGCGCATGAATTCTCTGCGGTAATGGCTTTTGTTGACATCATGAGTGATTTTGCCGCGCCAGTTGAGGTTGTGTATGTCTTTGACACCTTGCATTTTTCTGATGGCATACCAAACAAACTGACAAATCGTGGTGAACGTAGAAACCGGATTGCCAGGCAAGCCAAAGTACCACGCTTGCCCCAATTGGCCAAACAACAAGGGATAACCTGGCTTGATGCTTGTTTTGTGAAACATCACCTGTCCATGTTCAGCCAAACATTGGGGAATGAAGTCTTTGTCACCCATAGAAACACCACCAATGGAAATCACCAGATCAACCTGTTTGTTTTTCAACGTGGTCATGGCCTTTGAAACTTCATCAGGACAATCCTTGATGAACTTGATTCCCAAGACATCACAACCCATTTGCTTTAACAAGTCTTTGACAATGAAAGAATTGGCATCGTAAATCTGCCCAGGTTGACAAGGTTTACCGGGTTGAATCAATTCATCACCGGTCACCAAAATAACCACCTGTGGTTTTTTGTGAACCGACACTTGTCCAACGCCCACAGAGGCCAACAATCCCAAATCTTCAGGACGCAAACGGCGTCCTTGGCCCAACACTTTTTTCCCCACCGACATGTCTTCGGCCTGGCGACGAACTCCCAGGCCTTTTTCAACCTTTTGTTCCGTTTTAAGCTGTCCGTTGGCAGACACATTGGCGTGCTCTTTCATGATCACCGCATTCATGCCTTGTGGCATCATGGCTCCGGTCATGATGGGGTGGGCTTGCGCTGAATCATCAAGATGCGTGGCGTCATCACCAGCATGTATGGTTTCACAGACAGGCAGCCCTACTGCACCGGCTAGACGCAGGGCATCTGCATCGACGGCATAGCCATCAAAACGCGAACAATCCCAAGCAGGCACATCCATGGCCGCCAACATGTCTTCGGCCAAAACACGGCCAAGTGCAGACTGCAGAGGCAACTGCTCCAGAGGTAATGACTCAGCAATCGCTTCTGAGATGATTTTTCTTGCCTGATTGAAAGTGACAGATTTTGGGTAACTCATGTGGGCCTACGCAGGTTGCCAACCACCCTTTATTTTTTGGGTGGCGCTTGATTTTTGATTTTTTTGCGACGAGAAGGGTACTGTTTGTCAGGGTTTTTCTTGTCTTTGTATGGGTTTTTACCGTCTTTGAATTGCAACAAAATGGGCACACCTTTCAAGTCAAACGCTTTTCGAAATGTGTTTTCCAAATACCGCTTGTATGACATCGGAAGTTTGGTGGTTCTTTTGCCATGAACCACGATCCTCATCGGATGGATGCCACCTGGGTGGGCATACTTCAATTGCGAACTCAGTCCTTGCACCAATGGCGGTTGATGGGCCTTGTAGGCTTCAGACAACACATTGGTCAATTGGTTGGCCGTCAACTCAGTGTTGGCCCTTTCAAGGAGCAAATCAATGCGCTCCATCAGAACTCGCAGCCCTGAACCATGCAGTGCAGAAATAAACAGCATGGGAACCCAATCAAATGCCTGCAACTTCAGCTGAAGCTTCTCTTTGACATATTGCCTGTGTTCTTCTGACAGGTGATCCC
>JAUHZH010000295.1 GCA_030426065.1 Gammaproteobacteria bacterium | reverse complement strand
TATGAGATGTCTGTACCAGGGTTCAATGCATCCCCTTGTGATTTGCTGAACTCAAGGTCAAACCAAAAATGACTGCCATGATCAACTTCAGACTCCACACCCATGGTGCCTTTCAACAGTTCCACAATTTTGTGACTGATGGCCAAACCCAAACCCGTGCCACCGAATTTTCGGGTTGATGAATTATCGGCTTGTGTGAAGGCTGTGAACAGCTTGCCCAACTGGTCCCTTGGGATGCCCATGCCTTCGTCTTTGACTGAAAAACGCACCGCTTCTTTGGTGGTGAAATTGCGTGTTTTCTTGACCGCGATGGTGACCGTGCCTTCATCGGTGAATTTGATGGCGTTGGACACCAAGTTGGTCAATACCTGCCTGACACGAATGGGGTCACCTCGCAACAATGGACTGATGTTGTCGTCGTAGTTGACCACCAATTCCAATCCCTTGTTCTCAGCGACTGGACCCAGATTAGCTGCCACTTCTTGAATCACTTTTTTAATCTTAATCCCGGTGATCTCTACCGTTAATTTTCCGGCTTCCACCTTTGAATAATCGAGCAAATCATCTATCAGTTTCTGCATTTGAGTCGCCGAAGTGTGTGCCGTGGTTAAGTAATCCTGCTGGAAATCATCAAGCTTGGTGTCCATCACGATATCAAGCAAAGGCACAATGCCATTCAATGGTGTGCGAATTTCATGACTCATGGTGGCCAAAAATTCCATTTTGGCCATTTCAGCAGCCGACAAATCCACTTGTAATTTTTTCACCTGCTCTTTCAACTCTTTGGCTTCTTTCTGGGCCACTTCCGTTTTTTCAATCTGTTTGGACAAACTGGCTGGCAAGGGAGATTTTCCAACTTTTTTCTTTTTCTCCATCAGGTTGGCAATCCAGATTTTGACCGAAGCCACCAGGAAAGCAGCAACGATGATCATCAAAAAAGCCAACAAAACAGGGTGGTTGGTTTTCAAAAGAACCGGTGATTTGGAAACGAAAATAAAGAACAAACTGACCAACAGCGGAGCCACCACATAAGCCGTCTTATCCAACGGCAACAGGGTGAAGTTGATGGTGCTCGCGGTCCAAACCATGGCCAAAAGAATCAACCAAGGCACATGCAGCGTTTCAGCAACCCAGGGCACCAAAGCCCACAACACGCCAGCCATCAAGGGTATGCCCCACTCAGCCGCTTCCCTGTGGTCTTCATCAATGTTGGTTTTGATCCAAGGCAAATCCAACACATAACAAGCGGCCAGCAACACCGTGGCCAAAACAGGGGTCAACAAGAATTCGCCCATGACCATGATACTGCCCAAACACAGAAGCAAAGACAGCAAGGCAAACAAAATCCTTCGGTTTTCTAAGTAAATCATATCCCAAACCAGTATTGGTGCCTTTGAACACCAAATGAAGAGTCAATCATGCCACAGCAAAAGCGTGGCTGTTTGCTTTGATTCTATCGCAATAAAACCATGTAAGCAATTGAAACCTCTACCAAAGTTCAAACGCATTTTTGTCCTGATCAGGTCACTTCAAGACGTTTTGGATTTGTTTTTTCGCTGCTTCGAAGGAAAACCATTGTTCTACATTCTTCAAACCGCCGTTTGAAATGCGCTGCCACAATTCAGGGTCTTGGTACAGTTGGATCACATGAGCAGCAAAGGTTTTCGGGTCATCAGACATCATCACATCCTGGCCATGTGTCGTGTACATGCCTTCTACAGCCACCGCCGTGCCCACCACAGGCTGGCCATAACTCATAGACATGTTGACCTTGCCTTTGACGCCGGCACCGAATCGCAATGGCGCCACAGCGATGCGATAATCACACATGATGGGCTCAATGTCTTCAACGAATCCATGATAAACCACGCCATCCAAGTCACCCAATGCCTCAATTTGAGGTGGTGCTTTGGACCCCACAACATGGAGCTGAACATCTGGCAATGCTTGGTGAATGCTGGGCCATATTTCTTCAACAAACCACAGCAAACCATCGACATTGGGGGTGTGTTGATAACCGCCCATGAACACCAGGTCTTTACGCTCCTCAAACCCTTTCATTCGACCATAAACTTCATGGATGTTGGACAGAATTTGAACATTCAATTCAGGCTGTTCTTCGGCCAACACCGTTTGCTCATAAGGACTGACCACCAGGGTGGTGTCACAAGCCCTGGCCACGGCCAATTCTTTTTGTTTGGTCACCGCAGCGGCTTTGATCTGTTGGGCGTTGCCGGACACTTCGGCCATCCGTTCTTCACGCAAATAGTGCAAATCCACAGTATCAAACAACAGTTGTGCATGGGGGCAATATTGCCGGATCATCGGCATCAACGGTTCTGCGACATAATAGCGACTCAAAAGCACCACATCGAAATACACGCCGTGACTGGACAGGTATTCGATGGGCGATGAAAACGTGGGTGCATAAACACACTCAACGCCGAGATGTTGCAGTTGACTGGTGTATAGATCGAAATGGGCCATGTTTTCGGGTATGAAAGTGACTTGATAGCCCAACTGCTTGAAAATGATCATCAAGTTCATCATCCTCAATGAACCTGAATCTTGGTCTGGCGTGGGTGTACAGGCATCAAAGATCAACACCCTTTGGGGCTGGTTTTGAAACCGACTGCGTTCAATGTCACTGCCACTTTTCGGTTGTTTTGCGAGGACATCCTGCCACTTATCAAGGAATTTTTCTTGGTTGATGACCTGGTATTTTTTGGTGCCTGAACTTAAATCAGTACCTGATGAAATGCCTTCAAAATGGGTCACCCGACTGGCCGGTTGGTAATACACTTGCGATCCAGCCTGGCGCACAGCAAAAGCCAAATCGGTGTCCTCATAGTAGGCAGGTTTGTACCGTTCATCAAAGCGGCCCAGCGTTTCGAACAAATCACGGCGGATCAAAATGCTGGCTCCACTACAGTAACTGACTGCCCGGACATGCTGATAAGCGGGTTTACTCGGGTCATCCAAACGCCCGTAATTCCACCCTGAGGCATCAGAAAAAACAATGCCGCCAGCCTCCTGTAAGCGCCCGTCAGGATAGATCAACTGACTGCCAACCAGTCCGGCATCGGGGTGGGTTTCAAAGGTCCTGACCAAAGCATCGATGGCATCCTCGTGAACTTCGGTGTCGTTGTTCAAGAACAGCAAAAATTCACCTTGAGCCAATCCGGCACCGGTGTTGCATGATTCAATGAAACCACCGTTTTGAGGCTGGCGATGGTAACGGATGCCGGAGACTTGTTGAATCAACGTTTCTGTGTCATCGGTGGAGCAATCGTCAATCACAATCACTTCAAAGGCGGTGCTGTCAGCAATCTGGCTCAATGACTTCAAGCAATGGTAGGTGTGCTCGAAATGGTTGTACACCGGAATGATGATGCTGACCTGTGGCTTCTCAGATTGGGGGACCACCAACGGCCCGTAATCTGTGGTCGGTTGACTCGCCAGTGGTTTCACTGCTGCAGCAGGCACCTGGGTTTTTTTGAATTTGTTGGCGGCCAATTTGACGGTGGCACTGAGCCCCCG
>JAUHZH010000294.1 GCA_030426065.1 Gammaproteobacteria bacterium | reverse complement strand
TCCAGGTAAAGTGTTGTCTGGGTTGTTTAAGCGATTTGATCGTTCTTTGAATGTGGTGCCATTGATGAACGCCAAAGGCATCGAAAAATTATTGGGAGCTTGAAATGAACATTGAATTGAATGGCCAAGTGGCCTTGGTCACCGGTGCATCAAGAGGCATTGGACGTGCGATTGCTGAAACATTGGCAAAAGCCGGTGCTGTGGTGGTTGGTACCGCCACTTCTGAAGGTGGTGCATCAGCCATCAACGACTATTTGTCACCCCTGGGTGGACAAGGCATGGTCTTGAATGTGGGTGATTCAGACAGTGTCGATGGATTGTTAAAGGAAATGAAATCCGGTGTCGGATTACCCCAAATTTTGGTCAACAATGCCGGCATCACCAATGACAAATTGTTGATGCGCATGAATGAGACGGATTGGGATGCTGTGATCAACACCGATTTGACATCCATTTACCGCATGAGCAAAGCGTGCATCCGTGGCATGATGAAAGCCAAAACGGGCCGCATCATCAACATCGGCTCTGTGATTGGCTCCATGGGAAACCCGGGTCAGAGTAACTATGCAGCAGCCAAAGCAGGCATGATCGGTTTTTCTAAATCATTGGCCAAAGAAATTGGTTCTCGTGGCATCACGGTGAATGTCGTTGCGCCAGGCTACATCCAAACCGACATGACCGATGCCATGGATGAAAACCAGCAAACAACTTTGCTTGGGCAAATTCCTTTGTCGCGCATGGGTCAAGGCCAAGACATCGCCAACGCGGTGTTGTTTTTGGCCTCAGACATGGGCAGCTATGTGACTGGTGAAACCTTGCACGTCAACGGTGGCATGCACATGGTTTGATCTTTAATGACAAACACCCACACTTGAATTTTGAAATAATGCCTTCATTTATCGGTGGCATAATTAATTAACCTTGCATATACTATGCTTTTTTACAAAGGTACAACCAAATGAGTATTGAAACTAAAGTAAAAGAAATCGTCATTGAGCAATTGGACTTGGACATTGAATTGGATGCATTGAACAACTCATCTTCTTTCGTAGATGACTTGGGTGCCGATTCTTTGGACACTGTTGAGTTGGTGATGGCTTTGGAAGAAGAATTTGAATGTGAAATTCCTGAAGAAGAAGCTGAAAAAATCACCACGGTTCAACAAGCCATCGATTACGTGACTGCCAATACATAATTGCCAGACGTACAGTTTCAAATAAAGCTGCGCTTTGATAACGTGGCTTTTTTTATTTTTGTGGGGACAAAAACATGACGAAACGAAGAGTTGTGGTCACAGGAATGGGCATCGTCTCTCCTGTGGGCAATGACATGAACAGCGCTTGGCAAAACATTGTCAATGGCGTCAGTGGCATTGCGCCCATCACACATTTTGACACCGAAGGATTCGCCGCCCAAATTGCGGGTGAGATCAAAGGTTTTGATGTCACTGAATACCTGTCAGCCAAAGAAGCCAAGAAAATGGATCCATTCATTCATTATGCGATGGCGGCCGGCACGCAAGCTTTCCAAGACTCAGGACTGGAAGTCACTGAAGCCAATGCAGAGCGGATTGGTGTTTACGTTGGTGCTGGCATCGGCGGTATTTTGGGCATCCAAAACACCACAGAGACCTGGTTGAGCAAAGGGCCAAGAAGGATTTCACCTTTCTTCATCCCAAGCACCATCATCAACATGGCTTCAGGTCATTTGAGCATCAGATACGGACTGAAAGGCCCTAATTTGGCCATGGTTTCTGCCTGTAGTTCAGCCACTCACAGCATTGGCATGGCTTACCGTTCGATTCAATATGGCGATGCCGATGTGATGATATGTGGTGGTGCAGAATATGCATCAACACCGATTGCAATTGGTGGTTTTGCCAGTTCAAAAGCACTGTCAACACGCAATGACGACCCAACCGCAGCTTCCCGACCTTGGGATTTGGAGCGAGATGGTTTTGTCTTGGGTGACGGCGCAGGTGTGTTGGTGATTGAAGAATACGAGCATGCGGTCAAACGTGGTGCCAAAATCTATGCTGAACTGTCAGGTTTCGGCATGAGTTCTGATGCCCATCACATGACGGCCCCATCTCCTGGTGGAGAAGGTGCTTCACGTTGCATGAACAATGCCATCAATGACTCAGGATTCAATCCTGATCAGTTTGACTATGTCAATGCACACGGTACTTCAACACCGCAAGGTGACAAAGGTGAAAGTGATGCGGTCAAACTGACCTTTGGAGACCATGCCAAAAACATGGCCGTCACTTCAACCAAATCAATGACAGGGCACCTGTTGGGTGCAGCCGGTGGCATCGAAGCCATTTTCACCGTCATGAGTTTGCATGACCAAGTGATGACACCGACCATCAATTTAACCAACCCTGACCCAGAATGCGATTTGGATTATGTGCCCAATGAAGCACGTCAGGCCAAAATTGATGTGGCCATTTCAAATTCATTTGGTTTTGGTGGTACCAATGGATCTTTGGTGTTCAATCGACTGAATGCCAAATAACGGTCGCCAGTGATCACAGCATCATTGACTGAAAAGCCCGATTTCTTGTCCTTATCACAAGACTCGGGCTTTTTTCCTGCCCTTTTGGCCAGTCATGCGCCCAATCCCCAAACCGGTCGATACAGCATCTTGGCTGCTGCGCCCAACTGTCACCATGTGGCTTATGACCACGAAGGTTTGGCGGCTTTGTTGGATGCCATTGACCAAACACCCCAGGTACACTCAGAAGAACTGCCTTTCAGTTCGGGTTGGTTGGTTTATTTGTCTTATGAATGCGCGGGATACTTTGAGCCCAAATTGGCCCACATGCCTGTGCCCCAAGATGAAGAACCACTGGCAGTGGCCATGCATTGCAATGGGTCGGTGATTTGGGACCATCAGGAAAACATCGGTTGGGTTTGTGGCACTGATGAAACGACATTGGCTGAGATCCAACATCACCTTAACCAGCAAAAAATAAGCGTACAAACTCCGCACCCTCACTGGCAGTGGCAGCAAGAATCCCCAGAGGGGTTCAAGCAGCAAGTGGTTGATGCCAAGGAATGGATTGTATCGGGAGACATTTACCAAGCCAATTTGTCACGAAGCTGGACCGCGACTTGTGATCAAGCCATCGATCCTCTGGCTTTGTTTTCTGCCATAGAGAACAACAACCCAGCGCCTTTTGCAGCTTTGCTACAGACCGCACATTGGTCTTTGGTCAGTGCCTCACCAGAGCGATTGGTTCAGATAAAAAACGGTGAAGTGAGCACACGGCCAATTGCAGGAACCCGACCACGCAGCCCTGATCCATCGGAAGATGCGGCGTTGATCAAAGAGTTGCTCAACACTCCCAAAGAACAAGCAGAACACATGTCAAAGCAAGAAACGGCCTTGTACCGTTGGCTCACTCTGCAATCAGAAAAAAACACATTGAAGGTTGATGATGTGGACGTGGCAAGCATTCAATTGCACAACTTACTCAAAGGCAGTGCATTTTGGCCACAACTGATGGGGATTCGTGCTTCCTTAACGAACGAAGAGTCCA